>JBFXAV010000022.1:0-11376 GCA_050183935.1 Candidatus Korobacteraceae bacterium
CGTTCCAGCACTCGCCGCAAAAATTGCGCATAGGCCATGCGCGCCCGCTTGCGGGCCGTAGGAGTTCGGCGGTCACTGCTTCGGCAGATTTCCAGCGTAGAAGGCCGCGACTTGCCGAATCGCTGAACGGAAATCTTCAGCACGTCTGGCTTCTGCTGCACATCCATAACCCGCCGTACCGTGTTGCTCTCTTCCGACCAGAGGTGAAGCAGGCACTTGCCATGCTCGGTGGAAATTGCATACCGGGCTGTGGCTAAGTCAAATGCCACCACACCGTCTTCCATCACCAGAGCGCGCGGAGTTTCCGCGAGGAACTCCTCCAAGCTCCGGGCAATGGTTTCGGCGTCCATGCAGAGGCGGATTATACGGGCGCGAGCTTGCAGCGCTCAAAAACCTGCCTGACCGTTCCTCCCCGAGGCAAAGTTTCGCGGACAATCACCATCCCCTTATTGGAAGACTTGGGAGGAATCGATGCGTCGGCCTTTCGGTATCACTGTCCTCGCCATACTGTCGCTGGTCTTGGGCCTGTTCTACCTGGTGGCGGGAATTGGTTTCATCTTCTCGGGCGGGCCGGTGACCGTGGACGACCGGTTTGCCTCAATGAACCCTCGTCTAGGGTGGCTGTTCCTCCCGATCGCGCTGGTGGATCTCCTTGCCGCCTATGGTCTGTGGAAGCTTCGTGGGTGGGGCTGGGGATTGATGTTGGCGCTCATTGCCACAAACCTCCTGGCAGCGCTCGGAGCCCTGGCGGCCGGCTATGGCGGAAGCATCGGTCCTCTGCTGAGCCTTGCCGTCAACGGCCTTGTTATGTGGTACTTGCTTAAACGCGACGTGCGCGCAGCCTTTGCCGCCGCCGATGCTGGCGAGAACAGACTGGGCAAGGTGGCATAATAAGCAGGCAGGACACCTAACAAAGGCCAGAATCAGAATCGGGGTTCGGAGCGGCAAGAGTCGCCCGAAGCCCCTGGGACATCCAATCGTTATGCAAAAGAGCTATTTTCTGGAGCGCTATGGCCTCGCCGAGCGCGACGTGGAGCGTTACCTTGCCGAGGCGCTCTCTGCGGGCGGTGAGTACGCCGACCTCTACTTCGAGTACCACACCTCTACCTCCATTGGGCTCGACGAGTCGCTGGTGAAGTCGGCCTCGCAGGGCATCTCTGTGGGCTGCGGCGTGCGCGTCATCGCCGGAGAGCGTACCGGATACGCCTATACCGACGATCTATCTCCCGAAAAGATCCTGCGCGCTGCGCGGACTGCTGCTCTGATTGCCAGTGGCCCCTCCAAACAGCCGGTGGTGAGCTTAAAAGACCAGCCCCGGCTAAATCTCTACCCGGTTGCCCTGCCAACGGTGGAAGCGGAGGTCAACCAGAAGCTCGACCTGGTGAACCGCGCCGATGTTGCCGCGCGCGCCTATGACCCGCGTATTAAGGAAGTTCGCGCCAGCTATGCCGACGAACTGCGCCGCATCCTCGTGATCGGTTCGGACGGCACCTTTGCCGAAGATTCCCAGCCCCTGGCGCGCATTAACGTGTTTTGCATCGCGCGCGACAACGGCAATGCCTCGCGCGGCAGCGCCGGTGGCGGCGGCCGCGTTGACATGAATTTCTTCCTCAGCGAAAAAACTCCGGAGCACTTTGCCAGTGAGGCTGCGCGCCAGGCCATCATCCAACTGGATGCCCGCGAGGCTCCCGCCGGTGAGATGGAAGTTGTACTCGGCCCGGGATGGCCCGGAATCCTGCTGCATGAGGCCATTGGACACGGCCTGGAAGCCGACTTCAATCGTAAGAAGACCTCTGCGTTCTCAGGATTAATCGGCCAGCGCGTTGCCAGCGACAAGTGCACTGTGGTGGATAACGGCCAAATGCCCTCACGCCGCGGTTCTCTGAATGTGGACGACGAAGGCAATCCTACGCAGAACACGGTCCTGATCGAAAATGGAATTCTGAAGGGTTATCTGAGCGACAAGCTTTCCTCGCGGCTGATGGGCATCGGCAACACCGGCAACGGACGCCGCGAAAGCTACGAGCACATTCCTATGCCGCGCATGACCAACACTTACATGCTGGCAGGCAATGACGCGCCGGAAGACATCGTGCGCTCGGTCAAGCGTGGCGTCTACGCCGTCAACTTCGGCGGTGGGCAGGTGGACATCACCAGTGGCAAGTTTGTTTTCTCAGCCTCCGAGGCCTACCTGATCGAAGACGGCCAGGTGACGGCCCCGCTGAAGAACGTCACGCTCATCGGCAACGGTCCGGACGTGCTCACTCGTGTCTCCATGGTCGGCAGTGATTTGCGCCTGGACGAAGGCGTTGGCACTTGCGGCAAGGAAGGACAGTCTGTACCTGTAGGCGTTGGCATCCCCACGCTGAAGGTAGACCGCCTTACCGTCGGCGGTACCGGAACCAAAGCGCCCAGCGGTCCGTTGATGGTTTAAAAAGTGAACCTCAGAGACACGGAGACACAGAGAAAAAGCTCTTGAAAGAGCGCACCCAGACCGGGTGTATGGGATCCGTGCCTGCTGCTGATTCAGAATCAAACTGGAATGAATGCATCTCAGGAGGGACGGCCTCCAGTGTTTTCTCTGTGTCTCTGTGGTGAATAGCATCTATGACTCTCAAAGAAATAGCAGTCGATGTAGTCCGCCAGGCCACCGCAGGTGGCGCTACCGCCGCCGAAGCCGTGGTGAGCGAAGGCAATGAATTCTCCACGGCGGTTCGCCTTGGCGAAGTCGAGACCTTGAAGGAATCCGGCTCGCGTGCCATTGGAGTGCGAGTGTTCCTTGGCAAGCGCACCGCCAGCACCTACTCCAGCGACTTTTCGCCGGAGGGCCTGCGGCAAATGGTGTGCTCCGCCCTGGCATTGGCTCGTGTGACCTCGGAAGATCCCCATGCAGGGCTGCCCGAAGCCTCCGAGTTCGGCGCCATTGGCGCTGATCTCGACCTCTACCATGAGAATGTTTACTCCCTCAGCTCTACCGAGCGGATCGATTACGCCCGCCGCGCGGAAAAAGCCGCGCTTAGTGCCGACCCGCGCATCAACAACTCCGATGGCGGCTCGTTCGATGCCGCCGATGGCTACAAGGTCCTCGCGAACTCCCACGGATTCGTCGGGGAAGTGCGCAAATCCTATTGTTCGGTTTCGGCGGTGCCGGTGGCCCAGGGCCAGGACGGCGGCATGCAGCGCGACTACTGGTATTCAGTGGCGCGCTCGCTGGACCGGCTGGAATCTCCCGAGGAGATTGGGCGCATTGCCGCCCAGCGCACCCTGCGGCGGCTGAATGCGCGCAAGGTGAAGACCACCCGTGTTCCCGTAGTGCTCGACCCGTTGATGGCGCGCTCGCTACTGGATCACATCTTCGAGGCCGTCAACGGAGACTCGGTCTATCGCGGAGCCTCTTTCCTTGCCGGCAAGCTTGGCGGACGCATTGCGGGCGAGAACATCACGGTGATTGACGATGGCACGCTCCGCGGTGGCTTCGGATCGAGTCCGTTCGATTCCGAAGGCGTGCCTACGCGGCGCACCGTAGTGATTGAAAATGGCGTGCTGAAATCCTACCTGCTCAACAGCTACACCGCCCGCAAGCTGGGCATGAAGACCACCGGCAATGCTGCCCGCGGGCTTGCGGGCACGCCCGGCATAGGCGCAGGCAACTTCTTTTTGCAGCCCGGCGAAGCCTCGCCCCAGAAGCTGATTGCCGACGTTCCCGATGGCCTCTATGTCACCGAACTCCTCGGCTTTGGCGTGAACATGGTCACCGGCGACTACTCCCGCGGAGCCAGTGGAATGTGGATCTCCGGCGGCGAACTGGCATACCCGGTGGAGGAGATCACCATTGCCGGAAATCTGAAAGACATGCTGAACAGCATCTCTGCCATTGCCAACGATCTGGAGTTCCGCGGCTCGGTGGCAGCGCCCACGCTCAGGATAGAAGGATTGACGGTCGCGGGAGAGTAGCGAAGGCACATTCAGAATCGAACGGGTTTTCTACGGGTCAGCGTATCTCCATGTCTGGAGTTGACGTACTGGTACTCGGTGTCCGATCCATGCATGGCTTCGCCACGTCAGATCCGCAAGCGATATTCGCCGTTCGCGACTATTGCCCCAATGTTTGGAGCCTTGACGACTACTCGCGTGCGAGTTTTTCAGCGGTCATTAACAACGTATCAAGGTTCGCACGCGAGAGAAACCGACCATTCAGCACAACGCCACGAATACGCGTGGCGTTCTGAATATCTTGCAGTGGGTCGGCGTCAAGCAGGACCAAGTCTGCACGTTGACCGACAGCGATTCCTCGCGTAGTATCCGCGAGTCCTAAATTGCGTGCCGGATTGATGGTGGCGGCCCGCAGCGCCTCGAATGGCGACAAGCGCACCTCGCGGACAAGTAACTGCAACTCCTCGTGGACGCTGAACCCTGGATAAATGAGTGACGTTCCAAGATCGGTGCCGACCAGCAGTGGTACGCCCGCCTGGAAAGCGCGATGCATGTCGGCGACTTGACGGCGATGAGACTCGGCCCAATCTATAACCGGGTCGAAACGCTTTGACGCGAGACCAAAATTCCAGCCATCAAGGAGTTGGCGAGCCACATAGCGTCGACGAGGATCGATTCGATTGGCGGTGTCGCTAATGATCTTGCGCGCAGAGTCATCGGGGGTCTGACGGTAGGCCACATCCGACACGAGGGTCGGTGTAATCGCTGCGCCAGCTGATGCCACTCGACGGAATTGAGCGCGGCGCGCAATGTCGTCGGCGTCACCAAGGCTCAATGTCACGCTCTCTGCATGCTCAAGGCTCCGTAATCCCTGTTCCGCGGCTTCGCCGATTGAGACGCCTCTTGGCATGTGGCCCGCGAGCGGCAGCCCGCGCTTCTTCGCTTCAGCGGCGACGGCCTGAAACTCGCTCGGCCGCAGGTTGCGAAACTTGACCACATCTACAGAGAGAGCGGCGATCGCTCCGACCGCGCGACTGGCGTCCTTCGGACCGTCGAGTCGCTCTCGCGGTGAGAACTTGAGCATCGGGAACTTGGCAAGCGCCGGATCGCTCGCCATTACGGCCAGCGCACGATCGAGCCACCAAGCCCCCTCGATGTTCGGTCCGGCTTTGAAGAGGCGAGGCCCGACGAGAGAGCCATCTTTGAATTGCCGTTCCCAAGTTCTGAAGTCTGATATTGAGCCACCAAGGTCGCGCACCGATGTGATCCCATTGGCCACATATGCAGGAAGCGCACTTGGGCCGGTATTGGAGAGGTGGACATGAGCATCCCACAACCCCGGTACGAGGTATTTGCCTCGCCCATCCACATACTGAGCGCCTCGCGGAACCGTCACCTTGCCTGTTGGACCGACATGCGTGATCTTACCCCGATGGACAATGACAGTCTGACCGCTGCGGAGCGCTGATGACGCGTCGTTTGCCGTTACATCAACAATGGTGACAGCGGTGATTGCGAGTGTTTCGCTGGCGCCCGTTTGCGCTCCGACGGACGTCACTGCGACGTGCGTGGCGATACTCCAGCAAAGAAGAAACAGAACTAGGCCACGAAATCGCATTCGTTCCTCCTCGTTTCTCAGCTCTTTATTACGCACTCGCCCCGAAGAAAGTTCCTAACAGTGAGAGATATTGGCGCCAACAGCCCCTTCTCGCCAATCTCAATCCCAATGTTAGGCGACACGAGTCTGTCTGCTTAGTTAGCGGAATATAAATACGCTGGCCCGAAAGTCCGGGAAAACCCCGCCCATTCCCCTTTCATCTGCTCAAGGAACCAACTTCCAAAAGAGGTGACTGGTAATGGCAACGAATCCCAGAATTCCCGAACAGCCCCACGATCCTTCGCCTCGTGACGGCACTAAGTTGCACATTGAGGAGTCGGCCAAGCGTCGCTTCCCCATGCCGCTGATTGCACTGGCGGTTGCCGCGCTGATTCTTGGCGCTCTCATCTGGTATCTGCCGCAGACGCCAACTGCTGAGCCGGGGCCCACAGGCGCAGCCATTCCGGCCCAGCCAACCGGCGGACAGATACAGCTTACCGACGTGAACCTGGCCACCTCTCCCGTTGGCAATCAGGTCTACATCGATGCCGTATTGCACAACACCGGTGATACTGCCATCAACGGCTTGCTGATCGATGTAGCCTTCCCCGGCAACAACGGCCAGACGGTTGCCACGATTCGCGTCCCGGTTACAGCTCTGCAAGGCGAAAGTAACACCGTGGCTACTGCTTTGACCGAGAATCCTATCGCTCCGAATGAAGCGCAGCCGGTACGAATTGCAATTCCGAGCACGCCACAGGAATGGAACCGGCAACTGCCGGGCATCACAGTTGCCATGGTGACGGCAGTAGGCGCGGAAGGCGAATCCGTGCCATCGGAGCAGCAACCCGGAACTGTCGTAGAGGAAGCGCCGCAGGCGCAGGAATAAAAAATTCTGCTGCGTATCTGGGAGTTTTGGCGCCGCTGAGACACAGAGGCGCAGAGAACCACAGAGCCATTTACTGAAATCCGAAGCACGTTTGCCTTCCTCTGTGTCTCTGTGGTGAACCTGCCCGGCACCTTCACATTTGACGGGCGCGATGCGGAACTGTGACAATCGAGCACAATGGCCGAACCCGCGCCCATGTTCCAAACCCCGGCTGATGAATCCAGCGGAGCACGCTGGATCGCCTTGTTGGTCGCCGCTCTGCTCGTTGCCGCTATCGTGGGCGCGGTCGTTTACTTCAGCAACACGCCGCCTCCCCAGGGCGAGCAGCCGCTGGACCGCTATGCGGAAAATCTTCAGGTCGGAGATTTGAAGCTTAGCGTTGCCGAAAATTTCGTCGGCTCCAGCATTCACTATGTAGATGGCAAAATCGCCAATGTCGGTGGACGGACTGTCGACGGCATTCGCGTGGAGGTCATCTTTCGCGACTCTCTCGGCCAGATTGTGCTGCGCGAGACTCAGACGCTCATGCTGCTCAAGGAGCAGCCCGGCGATCTTCCAACCGAACTGGTCTCTCTGAAAAACGATCCGCTTGAGCCCAACGAAGTTGCGGATTTCCGCCTGACGTTTGAACGCCTTCCCGCGGACTGGAATCGCGGACTTCCGGAACTACGCTTCGTGCAGGTGTCTCTCACCAGCGACTAGTCGAGAATCAGCGCAGCTTCAATCGCTCTTGCTTAACAACTGCTAGAATCGTTAAGGAATGGTCCTGCCCTTTGTCCGCGAGTTGTTCGCGGATGTGAACAAAAGCCCCGAGTTCCTGCGTGCCGTATCCCACCTGAAGTCCGGCACGGGCAGGATCAGTCTGTCCGGGCTTACCCCAACCGCCAAGGCTTTGCTCCTTCCCATGCTCCACCGCTCAGCCGGACGTCCACTGCTGGTGGTGGTCGAGAGCAATCGCGCCGCCGAGGACCTGCTTCCCGTGGTACAGAGCTTTGCCGAGCTGACGGGCAGTGCTCCTGTCTCGAACACTAGCGTCGGCCGTTCCGGTGCTGCCTACATGGAAAGCATCGTTGTCCTGCCCGCTGCCGATGTCCTGCCCTTTGAGGGCATGTCTCCCCACCCGGAGATTCAGGAGGCGCGCGCCGCCGCCCTATGGAAGATCGCCACCGGTGCTGCTGGCATTGTGATCGCTCCGGTTGCCGCTGTACTCGGCCGCTTCCACGATCGCGAATACTATGCCGACCTGGCTCGCGTCGTCCGGCGTGGCGAAACTCTCGACCTGGAAGACCTGACTTCGCACCTACGAACCCTGGGCTACACCGGGGTGGACATCGTGGAAATGCCCGGTGAGTTCGCCAGTCGCGGTGGCATCTTCGACGTTTATCCCCCGGAATCCGACCGTCCCCTGCGTGTTGAATTGTTTGGGGATGAGGTGGAGTCCATCCGCAAGTTCGACCCTGGCACTCAGCGTTCTACTACAAATGTAGATGAAGTTATTTTGCTGCCGCTCACGGATACTCCAGTTCGCAATGCCACCTTGGCCGCTATCCACGCCCGCCTTTCGGGAAATCGCGTTACCGGCTCCGAAGAGTCGCTGGAAATCTCCCTGCGCGCCGGTGGCGTGGGCGTATTTCCCGGTTGGGAGTTTTACGCGGCCATCGCTGGCGGCGGGCAGGATATTGCTTCCTTGCTCCCCGGCGCATCATCCCTAGTCATCATCGAGCCCTCGGATGTGGGGCGCGCCCTGGACGCCTGGTGGTCCCGGGTGGAGGAAACGCATGAGCGCAGCGGTGTTGGCAATCTTGTGCGCCCCGAGGAATTGTACCTTCGTCCCGAGGACTGGCAGGAGCGGATGCGCTCGCTCCCGGTGTTGGATATGGAATTTCTCGGGATCTCCAGCGCCTCCTCACCCGAGGGCACGATTGGCGAAGCCGCAAATGCCGCAGAAGATGTTGGGCTGCCGAATCAGGCCTTCGTCAACCCTCGCGAATCACTACATTTGTCGTTACAAACTCGAACCAGCCCGCGTTTCCACGGCTCAATCCCTGCCATGGTCGAGGAGGTCAACAAGCTTACGGCTGCTGGCGAGCGCACCCTGTTCGCTGCTGCCAACACTGGGGAGGTCGAGCGCCTGGCCGAAATTCTCACCGAATACGGCGTTCCATTCCGCTTGGGTAGCCGCACTCCGCGTCCGGGAGAATCTTTTGTCGAGGATGCTGCTTATCTAGTCGGCGAGGAAGTTTCTACAACTGTAGTAAAAGCTTTCGTGCCCGATGGAGTGGTTCTTCCCCAAGTCCGTCTCACCATCTTCGGAAGCCGCGATCTCTTTGATGAATCGGAACTTGTAGCCCAACGTCCGCTGCGGCAGAAGTCTAAAACTGCCGCCTTCACCTCGGACTTTCGCGACCTTCAGGTCGGCGACTATGTAGTTCATATCGAGCACGGAATCGGACAGTACCAGGGTTTGCGCGAGATTCCCCAGGGTGACGGCCAGACAGCGGAGTTCATGATCCTGGAATACGCCGAGGGGGCAAGGCTCTATGTCCCTCTCACTCGGCTGGACCTGGTGCAAAAGTATCGCTCTGCCGAAGGGGCCCGCCCTCCACTAAGCCGGCTTGGCACACAGCAGTGGGCCAAGACCAAGGCGCGCGTGAAAAAGGCCATGAAGGACATGGCCGACGAACTCCTGAAGCTCTACGCCGCCCGCAAGCTGGCTCCGGGCCATGCCTTCCCCTCCGACACTGAGTGGCAGCGCGAATTCGAGGATGCCTTCGAGTTCAATGAGACCGAAGACCAGATCAGCGCCATTGCCGATATCAAGCGCGACATGGAGTCCTCCACTCCCATGGACCGTCTGCTTTGCGGCGACGTAGGCTACGGAAAAACCGAAGTCGCCATGCGCGCTGCCTTCAAGGCCGTAAGCGACAACAAGCAGGTGGCAGTTCTGGCGCCCACCACCGTGCTGGCCTTCCAGCATTACGAAACCTTCAAGCGCCGTTTTGCCGCCTTTCCGCTGACGATTGAGATGCTCAGCCGCTTCCGCACCGCGAAAGAGCAGAAGGAAATCGTGGAGAAAATTGAAGCCGGCAAGGTGGACGTGATTATCGGCACCCACCGCCTGCTGTCCAAAGATATCCACTTCGCCGATCTGGGCCTGGTAGTCGTCGATGAGGAGCAACGCTTCGGCGTCCGTCACAAGGAGCGCCTGAAGCAGCTCCGCAAGGAAGTGGACGTGCTCACCATGTCCGCTACGCCGATTCCGCGCACGCTGCACATGTCGCTCATCGGGCTGCGGGATATGAGCGTGATCGAGACTCCGCCCAAGGACCGCATGGCCATCGAGACCGTGGTCGCAGCCTGGGACGAGAAGCTGGTCAAGTCCGCCATCGAGCGTGAGCTGGAGCGCGGCGGGCAAACGTACTTTGTGTACAACCGCGTGGAAACCATCTACGAGCTGGCGGCCCGTATCCAGGAACTGGTACCGCACGCCCGCGTCCTTGTGGGTCACGGGCAGATGGGCGAAGGCGAACTGGAAAAGGTCATGCTCCAGTTCATGCGGCACGAGGCCGACGTGCTGGTGGCCACCACCATCATCGAAAACGGCCTCGACATTCCGCTTTGTAATACCATGATCGTGAACCGCGCCGATCGCCACGGCCTCAGCGAGCTCTACCAGTTGCGCGGACGCGTGGGGCGCTCCAACCGCCGGGCGTATGCGTATCTCATGGTTCCCCCGGACGTCGAACTCACGCCCATTGCACGGCGGCGACTGGCCGCGCTGAAAGAATTTTCCGATCTAGGCGCAGGATTTAAGATCGCCGCCCTCGATCTCGAATTGCGCGGCGCTGGCAACATGCTGGGAGGCGAGCAGAGTGGCAATGTGGATGCCGTCGGCTTTGAGATGTACACCTCCATGCTGGAGCGCACCGTACGGGAGATCAAGGGCGAGGGCGAGGTGGAGGCCGAAGAGGTGGAAACTCAGCTCAACCTCGGCCTGAACGTCCGCATTCCCAATGAATACATCGCGGAAGAAAATCAACGCCTGCGCATGTACAAGCGCGTAGCCGGCGTAGATACAGAGCAGCAGCTAGCCGAAGTTCGCGGCGAACTTGAAGACCGCTACGGCCCTCCTCCAACTGCTGTTGGCAATCTTCTGGAATATGCAGCGCTCAAGCTGCTGGCCCGGCGCGTGGGAGTTGCCGGCATAGAGCGCAAGCGCGAGCAGGTGAGCGTGCGCTTTAATCCCAACGCCACAGTCGATCCCGGTCGCCTGGCCCAGTTCGTGGCCTCCACTCCCGGAGCGCAGTTCACTCCCGGTGGAATTCTGAAATTGAATCTAAAGGCCACATCTCCGGAAGCGGTGCTCGGGAACCTGCGTTCGCTGCTGATCGAACTCGCCGGGGAACCTGCCGCAGTAGCAAACTAGTTTTGAAACGACGAACGAAGCTGTCCGCTGCCCCTATCTTCTGATACAACTAAGGGCTGTTTTGCAGCAACCAACCAAGGTTCTCGCACGAGATCGAATGAAAATGAAGGTTCGCAAAGCCGTTTTCCCTGCCGCTGGACTGGGCACTCGTTTCCTTCCCGCAACCAAGGCGCAGCCCAAGGAAATGCTGCCGCTCGTCGATAAGCCCATTATTCAATACGGCGCCGAAGAAGCGCTCCATTCCGGCTGCGACCAGCTCATCATCATCACCGGACGCGGTAAGGTCGCCATTGAAGATCACTTCGATGTGAGCTACGAACTGGAACGCATGCTGGAAGAACGTGGGAAAACCGACCTGCTCAGCGTGGTGCGCCAGATCTCGGACATGATTCACGTTGCCTATGTGCGCCAGAAAGAAGCCATGGGGCTTGGACATGCCGTCCTGATGGCGCGGGAATTGGTTGGCAACGAGCCTTTCGCTGTATTGCTGGCCGATGACGTGATCGACGCCGATCCGCCCTGCCTGAAGCA
>JBFXAV010000023.1:0-11326 GCA_050183935.1 Candidatus Korobacteraceae bacterium
CTAACCGACCAGAGCACTTGACAATATCGTTCCGCGATAGAAATCAAGACCGAAACCGCCTGGAGGATGCAATGTTCGAAGACAGCCTTCTGGAATCCGCGGGCAATCTCCGTTCGCAGCCGCGAAGCCATGCAACCCTGCTTTCGTTTACTCTGCAGGGAATTCTGTTCGGAGCCATTGTCCTCTTGCCGCTGTTTTACACGGATGCTTTGCCGATACGGCACATGGTAGCGCCGTTGCAAGTACCGCTTCCCGCCACGCATCGCCCGAACATCTCCGATCCCGTGCGGGTAGTCGCAACCGTGCGGGAGATTCGTAAGCAGTCCTTTGTTGCTCCCGTGAGCATCCCGCGTGAGACCCTGGTGGTGACCGAGCAGGAAGGGCTTGCTCCCCCGGCAATTCCGCCCGGAATGGATCCATTCCTTAGCGACTCGCGCGAGGCAAACGTCATCAGCGCTGTTATAACCCCGGCTGCGGCGCCGTCGCTTCCGCAGCCCGCGCCGGTAGTCCCAGGGAAGGTTCGAATCTCCGAGGGAGTGGCCGTGGGATTCCTTAAGCATGAGGTGAAGCCGGTTTATCCGCCGCTGGCAGTGCAGACACGCACGCAAGGCACGGTACTACTTCAGGCTGTGATCAGCAGGGAAGGAACCGTAGAGAGCCTGCAAGCGGTGAGCGGGCCACCGCTGCTGTTACGGGCTGCGCTGGATGCGGTGCGCCAATGGCGTTATCAGCCTTTTCGGTTGAATGGGGAAGCCGTCGAAGTGGAGACACAGATCAGGGTCAATTTTGTTCTGCGCCAATGATCGCCGCTGTTTCTGGCGTCCTGTTGCTGAATCGACCTGGAATGCACTCCGGGCTGTGCATTCCAGGGCACGCAGTTTAAAATAGGGACATCATGAACGGGGATACTCGTCTCGACAATCTTGGAGGAAGCCAGCCCGACCCCGCGAAGGTCAGGGAAGTTTCCTTTGGCGACACTCATCCGGAAGGCCTGATTCTTACCAGCCTGGATAAGGCTGTGAACTGGGTGCGCAAGAACTCGCTGTGGCCGATGACGTTTGGCTTAGCCTGTTGCGCCATTGAAATGATGTCCATGGGCGCGTCCCGCTTCGATATTGCGCGCTTCGGCGCGGAAGTGTTTCGCCCTTCGCCCCGGCAGGCGGACCTCATGATTATCGCCGGGCGAGTCTCGCAGAAGATGGCCCCGGTCATTCGCCAGCTGTGGGAGCAGATGCCCGAACCCAAGTGGGTAATCTCCATGGGCGCCTGTGCCACCTCCGGTGGAGTGTTCAACAACTACGCGCTGGTGCAGGGTGTGAATCAGGTGATCCCCGTGGATGTTTATGTTCCCGGCTGCCCGCCGCGCCCGGAGCAGCTCATCTATGCCATTACGCTGCTGCAGGAAAAAATCACAAACTCCCGCGGTACCTTCAAGCAGGTGCTGAACCTCGGGTGAGCCAGACGGCAGCGTTCGCAGCCTGCTTATTCAAGGGAAACGCTCCTGCGACGCTTCCTGCCCCGAGTCAGGCAGCAACCCTGGGATGTTCTGCATCCTAGTTATTCATGCGCGGTCTGCGGTTTTTTCCGCTCTGGCTCTTACTTTCATCTACAGGATTGCTGGCGCAATCTTCTCCGGCGGCGCAGACCAGCGCTGCTGCAGGAGTTGCCGCAGTGCCTCCCATCGTTCGCCGCGTGGGAATGGTCGACCTTGCCCGCCAACCTGGGTTTGCCTCCGTGGTGCTCGCGGGAGACTTCCTGGTAATGTCACATTCCACCACCAACACTGTGGACGTGTTCGACATTGCAAAGCGCCGCATCGTTGCACAGGTGGAGAATTTGCAAAACCCGGCGGGACTAGCGGTGGATGCCGCCGCCGGTAAAGTGTATGTCGCCAATCGCGGAACGCAGGAAATTGCCGTGATCTCCACCAGCGACTGGAAGGTACAAAGCCGCATTCCCCTCAAGACTTCTCCGCGTGTACTGTTGCTGGTTCCGAAGTCCGGAATGTTGTACTCCGCCAATTGGCACCACCGCTCGCTCTCGGTCGTGGACCTGAAGCAGCAGACCGCCCGCACCGTACCCATTGAGGGCTCGCCAGAACAGATGGCCTTCGACGCAGAACGAAATCAGCTCTATGTCACCCTGCAGGATGTGGGGGCCGTGGCGGTGCTTAGTCCCGCGCTGGAAGAAAAAAAGAGATTCGTTGTGCAGGGATCGCTGCCTACCGGCATTGCCTTTGACGCCGCCAGTCAGCAAATCTATGTCGCTGTTCGGGAGGCAATTGTCGCGCTCAATCCCGACACCGGCCAGGAAGTGAACCGCGCGACTGCTCCCGCCGGAGTGGACACCCTTCAGCTCACGGCAAATCGTCTCTACGCCGCTGCCTCTGGCGGGTCTGTCCTGATTTACCGCACAGGCCGGGGCGGGCTGACCGCCGAGCATTCCATTCCTACCGGCGTGCAAGGGAACTCCGTGGCCTACCATGCAGCAAGAAATCTACTGCTCTTGCCCGGGGGGCGCGACGGCGGCGCCAAGCTGCTGCTGCTGCAACCGCTCCCTCAGCCGAACTCCTCGTCTACTGGCGTCGAAGCCGCAGCGCGGTAGGCCGCCAAGCAGTTTCCCCCAAGAATCACCGCAAACCTGTATTCCAGTTTTCAGCGTTACTTGACTTCACTCTTGCTGCGGCGTCATCCTCCTGATCGTGGCTGAGCATGAGACGCCGCTCGCTTCCCGGGAGCGCGGCGTGAATCTATTCTTCGGGCCGGATGACCGGCTTCGCGCAGGCTGGCGCGCCGTGCTGGGAATTGTCGCCGCCTACGCGACAAGTGAAATTGCGGCGACGCTGGCATTCTCGGTTGGGAGGCCGGGTAAGCCAGCGTTCGACCTCGTTTATCGTCCGCTCGCAATGGCCCTGATGATTGCAGTGTTCAGCGCCATGGAAGTCGTGCTGGACAGGGTGCAGGGCAGTCCCTTGGCGGCCCAAGGGCTGCCAAGCAGAAACTGGGCGCGTGAATTCCTTCTGGGACTGGCGATCGGTTCCATGCTCATCGCCATTGCGGTGGCAGCTCTCGGGCTTACCGGCGGAGTCTCGTTGACTGCAACAGGAAGCGATCACCCTGTAGCGGCGCTGCTTGGGGTTTTGTTCGTACTAAGCACGGCAGCCCTCCTTGAGGAACTGATGTTCCGGGGGTACCCCTTCCAGCGCCTGGTGGAGGCGCTCGGCGCGGCTCCTGCAATCCTGGTGCTTTCCGCGCTATTTGGATATGTACACATCCGCAATCCACATGCTTCAACGATTGGGATTCTGAACACGGTGCTGGTGGGCATTCTGCTGGCAGTCGCCTATCTGCGTACCCGCGCCCTGTGGCTGCCCTGGGGAATTCACCTGGCTTGGAACGCCACGCTGGGTGTGGTATTCGGCTTGCGGGTCAGCGGGCTGGATCTCTCAGTTTTAGTGAAGGGAACTACCCAAGGTCCGGAGTGGCTTACTGGCGGTGACTACGGCCTGGAAGCAAGTGTCCTCGGTTCGGTGGTCATCCTGCTAGGCTTTTTGCCGGTCCTGTGGCTGTTTCCCGGCCAGAATGGCGGTTCCATTCAGCAGGATTTCACACTGGGCCTGGAACCGGGCGGCATCTCCGGGGGCGAAGGGCATCCTAAATTGTGATGAGGCCACCGTCGGGCTCAGAGGATTTTCGCCGCAGGAGCCTGGAGGTAGTAACCTACCAAAAGAGTGGTTCTGCGGCCTCGTAACCGACGTATAATCGCAGTACACAGGGGTTGTTGTGACGAGTCAGCGCGCTTACGTGCTCGTTCTGCTGGTTGGAGTTTCCGGGGTCTGCATCGCCCAGGAGGCTGAGTCGGCTCCGGATACGATCCGATTGGGAGTGCCTGCCCCTGCGGCTGCGCCGGCAGCACCGGAAAAGCCCCATCCCGTTCCCGACGTTTCCAATCGCGGGCAGATGAACAAACAGACTCGGATGGAAGTCATCCGCTCACTGAACGCGGAGTCGGTGTTCATTCGCCGTGTTTTTCCAATGGGGCCCACCGGGTTGATGTTGAAGAATGGCGAGATTCATCCTAGCGAGTTTGAGATTTCGCAGATGATCGCCAGTTATGGGCCAGCGGTAAAGCCAGGAGATCGTGCTCGCATTACTAACGTCGTGTTCAAGGGTGACAATCGCCTTATATTCGAACTGAACGGCGGGCCCACCAAGAAAAAGAAGTGGTATGAGCGCATAGAGGTGGGCACCGGCGGCAACATGACCCCCCTGGATACCGATGATCCCAGCGCCAACGCTCGCGGGTCATTTGTGGTGCTGGAGTTTGACAAGCATGTGCCGGAGATGACTGCCGACGAGATCAAGCAGTTCCTGTATCCGGTGTTCGATTTCCACGCCAAGTCGGCGGTGGAAGCCTACCTGGACACTCTTCCTGAAAGCGTGAAGAAGGCCATCGAGAACCACGAAGTGCTGGTGGGCATGAACCGCGACATGGTCAGCTACGCGAAAGGGCGGCCACCCCGCAAGCTGCGAGAGATCGGCGCCGATGGAAATCCTTACGAGGAGTGGATCTACGGGCAGCCTCCGCAGGACGTGGAGTTTGTGCGCTTCGTCGGCGATGAAGTCGTGCAGCTTCTGATCATGTCCGTGGATGGCAAGCGCACGCTGAACACGGAAAAAGTCATTGAGTTGGAGAAGCCGGAACTCGCCAGCCAGCGGAAACCGGATCCGGTTACCGATACGGGAGAGAAACCAGAGCAGCCCAAGCGGCCTTCCTTGCGGCGTGAAGGCGAAGCTCCCACCGATCCGCTTCCGGATATGCGTATTCCGGATTCAAACCCGAGAGATCCGGGAGAGTGGGGAGTTCCGGGCGCGCCCGATCCCAATGCTCCGCAGCCGCAGCAACCTTAGGAAATTTCACAAAAAAAGTATGGAGCGCGCGCGGACCTGGCGCCCCACCCGGTTTTGGGAGAGGTGGTATTTTCATGACACGATCGCTTACCTGGCGCTCTACTTCGGCTCCATCCCGCTTTTCTTAATCGCCGCCACTGTCTTTTCAGAAGCGAGGAACGCGATCAATCGTTTGGCGGCCTCTTGTTCCTTGGAGTTTGCCACCACCGCTGCCGAGAACACCGAAACGTGCTGAATTTCCGCCGGAATCGTCCCGACAAAATCGATACCCGGCGCATGCAGAAGCTCGCTGACGGGCTGGATCACGAGTCCCGCTTCTCCCCTGGCCACCATGGCGGCGGCCTCTGTGGCGCGCGTGGCAACTTTCACTTCAACTTGCTTGTCGATTCCGAGCCGCGGGAAAAGTTCGTCCGTCAAGTAAATGCCGCTCGTGCTGCCAGGCATGGCGATGGTTTTCGCGGCAAGCAAGGTTCGCTTGAAGGCATCAACGGCGCTGATGTCAGGCTTCGGCGCTCCGGTACGCACCGACACGCCGAGAACTGTCTGCGCGAGATCGACATCGGTTTCTGCGGCAATCAAACCCTCAGCGATGAGCGCGTCGAGCCCCTTGCGATTGAGAATGACTACGTCCGTCGGGACGCCCCGGCGAAGCTGGCCTCCAATAGTGTTCGGACCACTTCCCTGAGACGGTCCCGAGCCGGTGGTGATTTTGATGCCGGTCGTTCGTTCAAATTCCGGAAGAACCTCTTGATACGCCGTCGCAAAGCCGCCCGAAATGATGACTTTCACCTGGGCGTGCGCCGCAGCAGGCAAGACCAAAAGCACAGCGATTGCAAAAACGATTGCAGGGACAAAGACGCGAAGTCTCGGGTCGTTCATGGCCGTAATGGTAAGCAAGCGACGGGGCGAAAGCCATGAAATTCAGGACCACGGTTGATGGGAGCCAGAGTGCCACGACCCTTGCTATCCTTAAATTGTGAAAATTGCCCTCGGCCAGATCAACACCACAGTCGGAGACTTCAGCGGTAATGCGCGCAAGATTGTCGCCCTCGCGCGGCGTGCCCAGGAGGCGGGCGCAAGCCTGGCCATCTTTCCTGAACTGGCCATCTGTGGCTACCCGCCACGCGACCTGGTAGAGAACCCCGCCTTCGTGCGCCGCAATCTGGAAATGGCCGAGCGCATCGCCTCTGAGATCGATGGAATCGCCGTGATCTGCGGTCTGGCAACGGCCGCAAAGGCTGCGACGGGCAAGTCTGTAATGAACTCCGCTGCGCTGCTGAGCGGCGGCCGAGTGCAATTTCTTCAGCACAAAATGCTGCTGCCAACCTATGACGTGTTCGATGAGTCGCGAAACTTCGCCGCTGCTTCCAGCCAGGAGTTGCTGCCATTCTGCGGACAGCAGGTAGCTCTCACTATTTGTGAAGATGCCTGGAACGACAAGAGCTTCTGGAATCGTCCGCTGTACCGCGAAGACCCAGTCGAAGTCCTGATGCGCGCCGGGGGCAATCTGCTGGTGAACATCTCGGCTTCCCCGTACTACCTGGGCAAACGCGGACTGCGCCGGGAGATGCTTTCGGCCGTGGCCTGCAAATACCAGGTCCCCGTGGCAATGTGCAACTCAGTGGGCGGAAACGACAGCCTTATATTTGACGGATCGAGCATTGTGCTCGCGCCCGACGGCAGTTTAATCGCGCAGGGCAAGTCGTTCGAGGAAGACCTGGTGTTGTGCGACCTGGAGACCCGCAAGGGCGAAATTCACGACCAAACGCCGGAGAACGAAGCCAGCGCCTACGCCGCTCTGGTTCTGGGCACGCGTGACTACGTTCAAAAATGCGGGTTCAAGCAGGTGATCGTCGGTCTTAGCGGAGGCATCGATTCCGCGCTCACCGCCGCTATTGCCGTGGACGCGCTGGGCAAAGCTAATGTAATGGGCGTCGGCATGCCGAGCCAGTACTCCTCGCAGGGAAGTATTGACGACGCCCGCGCGCTGGCCGCGAATCTCGGTATTCGCTTCGAGCTGGTTCCCATCAAGCAGATTTATGATGCCTACCGCACCACGCTGAAGCCGCTGTTTGCCGGACGCGCCGAGGATGTGACGGAAGAAAACATCCAGCCACGCATTCGCGGAGCCATTCTGATGGCGCTGAGCAACAAGTTCGGGGCGTTGGTGCTTTCCACGGGAAACAAGTCAGAGCTGGCGGTGGGCTACTGCACGCTGTATGGCGACATGGTGGGTGGTCTGGCGGTGATTTCGGATGTATCAAAAACGCTCGTTTATCGCCTGGCCCGCTATGTGAACTCGCGCCGCGAGGTAATCCCGCTGGCAACCATCGAAAAGCCGCCTTCCGCCGAGTTGAAGCCCAACCAGCTCGACACCGACTCGCTGCCTCCGTATGACGTGCTCGACCCGATTCTGGAGGACTACATTGAGGACTACCGCAGCGCGGAGGAAATCGCCCGTGCTCGTGGGTTCGATGTCGAACTGGTGCGCAAGGTCCTCCGCATGGTGGAGCGAACGGAATACAAGCGCCAGCAGGCGGCTCCGGGACTGAAGATCAGCGAAAAGGCATTCGGAGTGGGGCGGAGATTTCCGATTGCAGCAAAGGCGGATTTTTGAGGTAGTTTCAAGTTTCGAGTCTTAAGTAACCGCGGAGGCGCAGAGACGCGGAGGATTTCCAGTATCGAGTTCAAGGTTAAAAAGACCCGGCAAGGTAGGGGTCCTTCGCTCCGCTCAGGATGACAAATGTTGGAAACCTTTTGCGTCTTGCATCTCCGCGCCTCTGCGCCTCCGCGGTGAGACTGTTTAGATCAGCGGTGGCATGTGAAATTTGAATCTCGAAACTCGAAACTAGTCCCTGTTACACTCACGATTTCCGAGCACAAATAAGGGAGGCCGCACGGTTGGCCGCTAAGTCAGTTGCCATTGTCTCCAAGCCGGGTAAGCCGGAGCTGAAGGAACTGCTTCCGCCGGTGGTGGAGTGGCTCCAGCAGCATGACTACAGCGTGGTCGTTGACCACGAGTCGGTAGAGTATCTTCCCGGAGCCAGAACGTTGGAGCGCTCCAGCATTGGCGAGTCCGGAGCGGATTTCGCCCTGGTGCTCGGCGGTGATGGTACCCTGCTGGCCACGGCGCGTGCCGTGGCTCCCGCCGGCATTCCGATTCTGGGTGTGAACCTGGGCGCGCTTGGCTTCCTGACAGAAGTTGCGCTTGGCGAACTTTATGATGCGCTCGATGCCGTGGACAGTGGCCGCTGCATCGTGGAGCACCGCTCCATGCTTAGCTGCCGCCTCAAGCGCAACGGCGAGTCCATCGCGCATTACACCGCGCTGAATGATGTTGTGGTGACCAAGAGTGCGATCTCCCGCCTAGTGAGTCTCGATCTGTATCTCGACAGCCAGTTCGTCTCGAACTACCGCGCGGATGGAATCATTGTCTCCACGCCCACCGGTTCCACTGCCTATTCGCTCGCCGCAGGAGGGCCGATCCTGATGCCTTCCGTTGAAGGACTGGTGATCTCGCCGGTTTGCCCGCATTCGCTCACGCATCGCCCGCTGGTGATCCACGACACGCTCTCGATTGAACTCGTAATGAAGAGCGCCGGGGAGGAAGCCTTCCTGAGCATTGACGGGCAGGAGGGCGGCCCGTTAGTCGATGACGACCGTCTTCACTGCCGCAAGGCAAGCCACTACACCAAGCTATTGCGCACCCGTCCGGCGTTTTTTGAAGTGCTGCAGGAAAAGCTGAAGTGGGGAGCGAGGTAGGGGAAGCGAATTGCTGAAACGCGGTGGACCAAGGGGGGGTGGTATTGATTCGTGGGTAAGGCAATGAAAGTACGCGGCTCGCCTCGGAACAGAATTCACGTTTTGGGCTTTGTTTCAGTTGCTGGAGCGTTAATTGCTTGTGGATGTATTTTTGCCAGTGCAGGGTTGCCGTTTCTCAGCGGGGCTCCTCCCGGCCCGGTTGCACTATTTTTCTTTCTCCTGATCATTGGGATAAGTGGCTCATTCATTTACGTTGGAGTGATTTTTCTCCGACGCGCATTCAGAGGAAAGTTTTTTTGAGACTTCGGCGGGTGGGAGATATGGGTTCTGTCCTTATTCTTTCCTAAAAAACTCCAGAATCGCCTCCGCCTGCGGCCTTGTCACCACCGCAGATAACGCTGCTGCGTCGGCCTGTTTTACAGCTTGCAGGCTTCCGAAGTGTTCCAGCAATCGGCGCGTGGTGTTTTCACCTATACCGGGAATCTCCCGCAGTTCGGTGGAGCGGTCGCGCATCTGGCGGCGCTTGCGGTGGAAGGTCACGGCAAAGCGGTGGGCTTCATCGCGAATCTGCTGGATGACGTGCAGCACCGGGGAGTGCCGCTCCAGCACCACCGGCTCGTCTTCCTGCCCGTAGACGTAGATGATCTCCTCGCGTTTTGCAATGGAAGCCAGCGGCTGGACGGTGATGCCCAGCGCCTCCAGGGCTTCCGCCGCAGAGTGCAACTGCCCGATGCCACCGTCGATCAGCACCAGGCTGGGCATGGGCTGCTTTTCTTCCTGCACGCGCTGGTAGCGCCGCGTTACCACCTCGCGCATGGAGGCAAAGTCGTCCACTCCGGTAATACCCCGGATGATGAACTTGCGGTAGTTGTTCTTCTTCATGGCGCCGTCTTCCCAAACGACCATGGAAGCCACGGTCTCCGCGCCCTGGATGTGCGAGATGTCGAAGCACTCGATGCGTTGTGGGAGTTCGGGCAGGGTCAGCGCATCCTGCAACGCTTCCTGAATCTGGCGGGTAGCGGGCTTCATCACCCGGAAGCGCTGGTCGTAGGACTGCTTGGCGTTGTTGCAGGCCAGGTCGATCAGTCCACGTTTTTCGCCACGTTGTGGAACGGTGATCTCCACCCGATGTCCGGAGCCTTCTCCGAGCAGGTCTTCCAGTGTCTCGCGATCTTCAAAGTCCACCGGCACGTAAATATTCCGGGGGACGTACTGCTGCTCCAGGTAAAGCTGTTGGAGCAGGGCAGAGAAGAACTCTCCGGGATCGAATTCCACCCGTCCGTCCGGTAACTCGCGCAGGGCCGCCGGAGGCACGTCTTCCCAGAAGAACTCGCGCCGGTCGAGGATGCGGCCCCCGCGCATGTGAAACAGGTTCACGGCCAACATGCCGTTCTCCCAGTGGTAGCCGAACACATCGGCGTCGTTGCCTTCAGCGGCGGCGATGCGCTGCCGCGCCTGCAAGTCTTCTACGGTCGAGATCAGGTCACGGTAACGGGCGGCGAGTTCGTACTGCTGTTCTTCGGCGGCCTTTTCCATGCGCTCGCGCAGCCCACGGGAAAGCTCCGTCTGCCTGCCCTCCAGGAACAGGCGCACGTCCCGTACGGCCTGCTGGTACTGCTCGGGGGGGACCAGGCCTTCGACGCACGGTCCCAGGCAGCGCCCAATGTAGTACTGCAAGCACGGACGCGGGTGGAAGCGGCGCAGATCAATCGTGCAGGAGGGAATCTGGAAGTGGCGGTGAATCAGGTCCACGGTGCGGTACGCCAGGTTTGCCGGGAAGTATGGGCCGAAATAGATGCTGCCGTCCTTCTTCAACCTCCGCGTAACGAATATCCGCGGAAAACGCTCTCCGATTGTGAGCTTGATGTAGGGGTAGGTCTTGTCGTCGCGCAGCAGGATGTTAAAGCGGGGCTTCTTCTGCTTGATCAGGTTGTTTTCGAGCGCCAACGCTTCTTTATTGTTGGCAACGATGATGTACTCCAGGTCCACCGCCTCGCGCATCAAGCTGTCGGTCTTGGCGTCTTCGACCCGGCCCTCGGCAAAGTAGTTCCGCACCCGCGCCCGTAGGTTCTTGGCCTTGCCAACGTAGATCACCTTGCCTTCGGCGTTCTTGTACAGGTACACGCCCGGCGAGGTCGGCAGGGTACGGATTTTCTGGAGCAGATCCATTGCGTGTCAGGAATGGCGGCTCACCCGTCGGAAGCCCGTTCCGGCTGCCGTAGGTGACACAGCCTAGCCAATGTCATGAAGGGTTCCCGGGAATTTTTGCGGTGCTGCCGCTGCTTGGCCTATGCAAAAATTCTACTGCATGGTTCGCTATTGCCCGGCCGGGCGGGATCCCTTGTGAGTTTCTCTGGTGTAATTGATTGATTTCATGGGGTTTCGGATTCACCTTTGATTGGCAGGCAGCGTGCTAAGTATCAAGGTGGTTGAGACGGAGCTGTTGGGGTCCCGAGACGATGCCAAACGGCATCGGGGTACAGAGGGTGGCAGCTCCGGCCAGATTTCGCCCGGGAACACATTTCAAGATTCAGGCTGCGCGAAGGTTAAGGAGCTATCACTATGAAGACGTTTCAGGTGTTTGCTGTGGCGGCTGCGTTGACGGTGCCATTCACGGTGGGATGCGCCACCAAAGGTCACGTGCGGCAGCAAAC
>JBFXAV010000024.1:0-11294 GCA_050183935.1 Candidatus Korobacteraceae bacterium
GGCCACTGGCCGTTGGTCGTTGGTCATTAGCTAAGCCGCCGGGGCATTCGTCGGTGGTTGATCGCAAAAAGAAAACCCGGCCGGAGCCGGGTTTGCAAGCACGAAGCAAGGTTCTATTTATCCGAGGTGTGGCTGGCTCCCAGCTCGCGGCTGCGTGAGGAAACTCCACGTGCGGCCTTGGCGGCGGGGGGAGTAGCAAACTCCGCTCCGTATTTTTCCAGCAGCACTGGAACCAGCGCCCCTTCGGCCTCTTTTACAAACACCATGCGGTTTTCCGGGCCAAGGTCGATGCGCACAAAGTCCCCGAGCTTGATCTGGCCGGTAGCTACCAGGTTGGCCAGAGGAAACACAACATGACGTTCAATGGCCCGCTTGAGATGGCGCGCTCCATACTTTGGGTCCGTTCCCTCGGCCAGCAGATATTGCTTGGCCTTGGTGGTACACGTAAATACAAACTGGTTGTTGCCCGTGGCCTGGAGGATGCGCTGCTGCACCATGCCAAGTTCGATTTCCAGGATCTTCTCCAGGTGCCCGGCACGAAGGGTCTTGAAGACCACAACCTTGTCGATGCGGTTCATGAACTCCGGCGAGAACTTGCGCCGGGCGGCTTCTTGAGCCGTGCGCGTGATCTTGTCGTCGAATCCGTTGTCGATGGCCGTGGACTTCTGGAAAAACCCCATGCCGCCGGTCATCAGATCGGTCATCTCCGCCGCTCCGAGGTTGGAGGTCATAAAGATCATGCACTGCGACAAATCCACGCGCCGGTTGTCGCCGAGCGTAAGGGTGGCTTTGTCGAGAATGCCGAGCAGCAACTGCCAGAGCGCGTCTGACGCCTTCTCGATCTCGTCAAACAGCAGCAGAGAAAGCTTGAGCTTCTCAGTGTGCCACTGGTTGAGCGCCTCTTGCGTAAGCAAGGGATGAGTCTCGCGGTGGCCCAGATAGCCGGGAGGTGAACCAATAAGCTTGGCAATCTCGTGGGAGTGCTGAAACTCAGCGCAGTCAATCTTAATGACGGCACGGCTCTCCCCGAAGAGGGCTTCCGCTACCGATTCCACCACGCGGGTCTTGCCCGAGCCGGTCGGGCCGAGGAACAGGAGATTGCCCACGGGACGTCCAGGCGCATTCAAACCGGCCAGGAACATCTGGTAGATCTCCGTGACTTTTTCGACGGCCTGATCCTGTCCGACGATTTTGCGGCGTAGGGCCGCTTCAAAGTCCACGGCTTCGGGACTGCGGCGAGTAGGATCGAGGGTTGCGTTAAGACCGGTTTTCATAATCCCTTGCTTCCGTGGGATTGTTCCCCATTCGAGGAACATGTCTGAGTTTGAGATGGAAAACCCATTCACAAAGTTGTGTTCACCGTGGTGGATTCCATCTCGTCCACGTATCTCTTAGATGCTGATCCCCGGGCCTACGAATCGACGAATACACACACTCTGCACGGATGGGGGCGCTTCGGAATTTCGGAATGCACCGAGTTGGATGCAAAAGAGAGATTCGCCGTCCAGACAAGCTTGAGGAAAAACGGCGAAATCCTGGATCCGAAAGTCATGCGGACTGGCCTTTGGGCGAGAGTGTGCGGGCAAACGTGCATAGTCCTCCGTTAGTTGTCGGGGAAAAATGCACAATGCTACGTTCGCGCTATCTTGAACTCTCACCATTCTTTACCCTTACCCATCTCTGCGCTGGTCTTGACCGGCGGCGTTGTATTAGCCACCTTGGCGCTGTTGCTCGGCTTCTTTCCGGACAGTCCCCAGGAGCGTGACGGCGAACGCTTGGAAAGGACGCGCGAGAATAAGGCTTTTTCCGAACGACAGAAAAGGGCGCTGGCGGCTCCAGAAGTGACCCAGCGGACAGCCGAAACAGCAGCACCGCGACAGAAGGCTGACATCGCCGAGCAACCGCAGCTCACTGTAGAAGCAGAAGTTGCCGCCACCGAGCAGCACCTGCCGAGGCTGGACAATGCTCCAGAGATGACGCGTGGAGCCCTGGTTCATACTCCCGGGCGAGGCGACACTATGCCGGGCCTGGTGCGACGGTTTCTGCCGGCAAGCTCCTATATGCGGGGCTCGGAACTGGAAGCCGCCATCCGGGCAGCGAACCCCGGCGTCCCTGCGGTGTACCTGAAAGCGGGGATTCCACTACAAATCCCAAGCCTGGATGCTCCCACGCGCGAGCATCCGCTGGGTATTGCCAAAGACTTTGAGGTTCGTGCCATTTACCTCACCGGAATTATGGCAGGCAGCGCACGTGGGCTGGAGCTGGTGCGCAGATGGCGCTCCGTGGGCGGCAACGCCGTAGTGTTCGATATTAAAGACAGCGACGGGGTGGTGAACATTCCCTTCACGCATGAATTAAATGTCAGGAGCCCGCGTGCTCCTATGATTCGCAACCTTGCCAAGTACACGCACTGGCTGCACGAGCAGGGGATGGTTGCGATTGGCCGGGTGGCAATCTTCCGCGATGAGCGCATGGCAGTGCAGCACCCGGAGCTGGCGATTCAGTCGCGTCGCAATAGTGGCGCGTGGCGCGAGAACGGGAAACAGGTTTGGGTGGACCCTTCGCGGCGCGAGGTGCAGGAGTTCAACCTGGAGCTGGCGCGACTGGCCGCGCAGGCGGGCGTGGACGAGATTCAGTTTGACTACGTGCGATTCCCAGCCGAAGGCGACCAGGGAGACGCGCGTTTTGCCTTCGAGAGCGAGCGGCCCAATGGCCGTCGCTCGGATGTGATTACCGACTTTGTGGCCCGCGCGCACCGCGAGATCAAGCCGCTGGGCGTTCTGTTCTCGCTCGACGTGTTTGGCGTGGTGGCATGGCAGCGGCCGGTGGATATCGCCGCACTCGGGCAGGACATTCCGCGCATGGCGGAGCACTGCGACGTGCTCTCGCCCATGATCTATCCCTCGCACTTCTTCGGCATGGATGGCTATGCCATGCCTGGTGACGCTCCGGAGCACTTTATCGGTAGGTCCATGGACCGCTTCCGCGAGATCACCGCCGGGAGCGGAGTGGTGCTGCGCCCCTGGCTGCAGGCATTTGGATGGCGGACAAAGACGTACTCTCCCGAATACGTGCAGGTGCAGGTGAAGGTAGCCCGCGAGAAGCACGGCGTGGGCTTTCTGCTGTGGAACGCGCGTAACGACTATGGCTACCCGTACACGGCGATGTCGGGGATGCAGCGCGAACCAGGGCGGTTCTTTCGCGGAGACGAAGTCGCAGGTGAGCGCAGCCGGACAGCCCGTTTGGTACCCGCCTCGCAGCGGCAGGAGTAAAGGGGAGGCAAAAGCGCTCTCTGCAGAGCCTATCCCAGAATTTTGAATTCCGCCGTTCAGGTTTTTGCCGGGAGCTTCCGCGACCGCTCGGTTATAATTTTTTCTGATACTGCCCCGAACGTCCCATTTATCGGCACTTTTCCTAAGCGATAGGTAGGAGATTCCACGGCTCGGTGGGCAGTGCCCATTTGGCAACGGGAAAAGTTAGAAGACGCCAGTTCCGTCATTTTGCCGCGCCCCACGGAGGCGCGAGGAGAGCCCGCGATGGCCATTCAGACCACCGACCACATTTGGAAAAACGGAAAACTCATTCCCTGGGCCGAAGCCACTATTCACGTCATGTCGCACGTGGTGCACTATGGCTCCGCCGTATTCGAAGGCATCCGCTGCTATGCCCCCATGGAGCAGCCCGCCATCTTCCGTGCCGCCGAGCACATGGAGCGGCTGCTGAACTCCGCCAAAATTTATCGCATGCCGGTGGAGTACAGCAAGGATCAACTGGTGGCCGCCGCCGCGGACCTGATCCGCGCCAATGGCGTGTGGCCGTGCTACCTGCGCCCCATCATCGTGCGCGGCTATGGCGACCTGGGAGTAAATCCGCTGAACAACCCGGTGGATGTCTACATTGCGAACTTTCCCTGGGGCCGCTACCTGGGCAATCCCGAAGAGGGTGTGGACGTGTGCGTTTCGTCGTGGACGCGCATCGCTCCCAATACGCTACCGGCCATGGCCAAGGCTGGCGCGAACTACATGAACTCGCAGCTTATGAAGATGGAAGCCGTGCTCAACGGCTACGTAGAAGGCATTGCGCTCGACAGCGGCGGCTACGTGAGCGAAGGCTCCGGCGAAAACCTGTTCGTGGTGCGGAATGGCACGCTGATCACAACCCCACTAGGGAATTCGGTTCTACCGGGCATTACGCGAGACGCCGTAATGCAGATTGCGCGCGACCTGGGCATTCCGCTGGCGGAACAGATGATCCCACGCGAAATGCTCTACATCGCCGACGAAGTCTTCTTTACCGGTACCGCAGCGGAAGTCACGCCGATCCGCTCGGTGGACAAGATCAAGGTTGGCGACGGCAAGCTGGGCCCGGTAACGCGGGCGATCCAGAAAGAGTTCTTCGGAATCGTCAGCGGCAACACACCCGACCGCCACAAATGGTTTACAGCGGTGGCGGTGAAGCAGCCAGTAGGGGCGTAGGGCGGAAAATGGCGGGTCCAGTCCTTATGACCGACATTAGTGGAGATTTTCGCCTTGTATTCGCTGCAATGATCTGACAAGATTGACCATCAATTCACGTGTTTTCGCACTGCACAGTCGTGCACAAGATTTCTTATGCTAGGATGAGCACCATTCTTCCAATCTGGGTTGTCGGAATCGCGCCTTGAAAACGAATGGCACGGGCAATTTCTCTACCCACTACAACTCAACATCTGCAGTTACACTCTTTCAGGGCGATTGCCTTGAATTCCTGAGTCAGATTCCCAGCGGTGCGGCTCGACTAATAGTTACATCGCCTCCCTACAACATCGGGAAGCAATACGAACGTCGGCTTAAATTTGAACATTATCTTGAGCAGCAAGAACAGACCCTTACGGAGTGTGTCAGAACACTCGCAGACGATGGAAGTCTTTGCTGGCAAGTAGGCAACCACATCGCCGTTGATGGCGAAATCTACCCTCTTGATATCTATATCTATCGGATATGCAAATCTCTCGGCTTAAAACTACGTAATCGAATTGCTTGGTGCTTTGAGCATGGTCTTCATTGCAGAACGAGACTTTCAGGCCGCTATGAAACGATTCTTTGGTTCACTAAGACTGACAAGTACGTTTTCAATCTTGATCCAATTCGCGTACCTCAAAAATATCCGGGGAAGAAACATTTCAAAGGCCCGAAGGTTGGCCAATACTCCTGCAACCCACTTGGCAAGAACCCAGGTGATGTTTGGGCAATTCCAAATGTCAAACACAACCACGTCGAAAAGACGCTTCACCCTTGTCAGTTCCCGATTGAACTCGTGGAAAGACTTGTGCTCGCTCTTACTAATCCGGGCGATTTAATTATCGACCCGTATATGGGCGTCGGAAGTGCCGCATGTGCTGCGGTCCTTCACAAGCGCAGGACCGCAGGAGCAGATTTGAAATTGGAGTACTTGCAAACTGCGAAACAGCGGATTCAACTCGCAATGCAAGGCCGGTTGCCAGTTCGTCCACTTGGAAAGCAGGTGTACGTGCCGGGACCAAATGACAAAATTGCGAGACGGCCTAGCGAGCTTGTCCCGCCCAACCGAAATGAAGCTTCGCATTCGGCGACACGCCAGCGCCGGATAAATGGAAAGGAGCGGCTCGTTGAGGATCGGCGCAATGCACTCGCATTTGAATGGTCATGAGTGGCTTCTTGTGCATGAACCACGCGTATGGAGAGAAATCGAGTCAATCATTCGGTCAGTAGACGCGAACAAATTCAGGACAAAGGAATCTAAGGAAAAAGGGAAACTAGGCAGGCTGCTATACGCTCCGATAAAGATCAATGAGGCCTTTAAGGCGCAGTTTGAGAAGAGGGAATGGAAGGACACGCGGACAAACTACTGGGTGACAGACGACTACCAGCTGATACGAGAGACCGTCACTCTTTCCGCTGACGAACAGAAAAAAAGGATTCACGCATCAGGCAAAACACCGATTTTTTCTTATAATCAGACAGACTTCGTCAAACAGCGCGTCGCAGTTGAGGTACAGCTTGGCAAATACAGCTTCATCGCCTACGACATTTTTGTGAAGCATCTCGCCTTTTATGTCGGAGACAAGATTGATGTTGGAGTGGAAATCCTCCCGATGAAATCAATGCAGGAACACATGTCATCTGGTCCCGGATACTACGAGGGTGCCTTGTACGACATTGCACGGCAAGGACGTGGTGTTCCCGCTGTACCGCTTGTTGTTGTGGGCGTTCTCCCCTAGCCGATCCACCAAAACCTGGTTGGATTGTTGATACAAGATTGTTTGGTGCCGAAGAAGGGACTCGAACCCCCACACCCTTGCGGGTACATGGACCTGAACCATGCGCGTCTGCCAATTCCGCCACTTCGGCACGGGATAGCGTTGCCTCATATCGGCAACGACCATCAGCGGCAGCCAGGGAAGGCTCCGCGGCAGGTAACAAACATTCATTGTCGCTAGCGGCGGGGATTCTGTCAAACAGATCGTGTTCGTTCAGCATAAGCAGACGTTCATGGATGTTTGCCCAGGAACAGGTGTCACCCCGAGCGAAGCGCAGCGGAGCCGAGGGGCCACGCCTTTCCTATTTCACGAATGGGTGAGCAACAAGGGCATGATCCCTCGACTCGGGATGACAGCTTCGCGGCGTACTGCTCTGCACACCTATGCCCGAACGAAGGCGGATAACCAACACGGGGAATGGGAGGTTTGGGACGCTATGTTGTTTCAGAGAGACGTAGCAGAGCTACGTCTCTTCACACAATCCATTCCTATTCAATCACCACCGTCGCTGTGGTGGACTGCTGCACCGCCGAGGAGACCGCTGACACCTTGATGCTGTACGTTCCCGGGGTAGCAGGAGCGTCGGAGAGCATGGAAGAGCTGCCGCCTCCACAGGCGGCGAGGATCAGGATTGCGGCGGCAATCGCCACGGCTACAACCAACTGCACGCTGCGGCGCATGCGCGCGGAGCCCAGCATGACGACCCCAACGATTCCCAGGCCGGGGAAAGCCAGCGCGAACAGCGACTCAACACTCCCGTGATAGAGAGAGGCCTTATTCGCCTTATTCAATGACTTGGCGCTAACGGTCAGCGTGGCTTCCGCGGGAGATGCTCCCGGAACGAGCACGGCTGGGGAGAATGCACAGCTCACGCCGGCCGGCAGATCGGAACAGGCGAGCAGCACCTGTCCATTGACCGGCGCTGCGGGCTTCAGCATGACGCGGACTTGCGCGGACTTGCCGCGTACCACCTTTACGGTTCCGGGATTTACCTGCACATCAAGCACCGTTCCCGCAGAACCTGCACCCGAGGAATCTGGCGCAAAGCCAGTCGGGTTGCCGCCAGGGGCGGCTCCGTTGGGAGAGTAGTGGACCCCCGCCGACATTTTATTGCTGATGGAAGGCTTGCCCACGGCTTTGACATAAACGGTGTAGGCACCGGACGCGAGGTCGAAGCTGCGGAGGTTCAGGGTGCGTGTTCCTGCCGAAAACTCGCCCAGCGGCATGAGGTTCGTCCGGTCGGCGGAGACAAACACCACAAAATGATCGATGGTGTTTTCCTTGCCGCCGCTGATCTTCCAGGTGAGCACGCCGTCGGCGATCGAGGCGGAGACTTCCACGCAGTTGTCGATGCCCGGCTCCAGGGCCGTGCCTTCTTCATAGTCATTCCAGGTGACAAGCTGCATGGCCGGGAGAGGGTCAGCGGCGGAGTAGTTGCGGTTAATCACGTCGAACGTCTTCAGCCAGGTCTGGCCGCAGCGCTGCTCAATGTGTTTGCCTCCGGGCGGCGCCCAGGAGGCAATGGTGTCGTCGAATCCCTTGTACACCGAGCCAAAGACCTGCTTGCCCTTGTCCGCTTTGGCGATCTGGTAGAACTCGTTCAGATACGAGCTGCCATCCCATCCCGGAGTCTTCTTCTCCTTGCGTTGGTTGCGAAGCCAGGCATAGGCGCCTCCGGAGTCTTCCTTCTTGAAGCCGCTGGGGTTGCGATGCACCCAGATGGGTTCGCCGGGCGCCTCGCGCTTGACCTTCTTCCAATTGATCTTCTGAGGAACGTTTTCCATGCCGAACTCCATCAGGATGGGACGGCCGTTGCTGCGCGCATAAGCGGGCGAGGAAAAGAACCGCTGGGCGGCGGAACGTGCCAACTCAAGAACGGCTTGGGTAGCGCCGCACTTTGAATGACACGATCCCCAGAGAACGCCTCCGTGCTCGAGTGACACGATGACTTTGAAGCCGGGGTGATTTTCGGCTTCCTTAAGGAAGTGCCGGGTCCCGAGGTCTTCAAAACTGCCGGGGCCATACCAGTCAATGATCACGCCGTCGATGCCGCGGCTGATCATGTCTTCCACCTGGCGGCGCACCTGGGCAGCATCCTGCGAGTTGTAACCTACGTCGACGTGGTTTTTGTGGCCCCACCAGTGGAGAACGCGGGCGAAGATCTGGGTTTGCGAGCCAGGATAAAGCAGCGAGCGGATGGGGAGCTTGCTTACGTTCCCTGCTCCAAGATTGCCGGTGGGCTGGCCGCGGAAGCCGTTGGCGGTGCTGGTGTTGTTCCCGGTTTCGCGAGCAAGCGTGGTGGTAGGTCGCAAAGAAAGGTCGGCAAAGCTGCTTCCAACCAGCGAAAAGAGCAGGGCCAGGGCTGCCAGGGTAAAACCGTTCAAACGCGCCTCCGAACTTCCTCGCCAAAAAGGCCGAGGAAAACTGATTCGGGCCCGGAGGCTTGCTTCCCGAGCCGACTGGGCGAATTGTAGGATTAAGCAGGCTTGATGGCTTTAGGCCGAAAGCTCTAGGTAAGTCCCTGTAATTCTCTTAGAACCGCTAGACTTTTGGCCGAGCGCTTTTGGGCTGGAGTCAGAACGCGGGAAGTCGTGCCGCTTTCATGCCGAATTTGCTGGGCCAGCTTCGGCTGAGCGACCTTAGACGTGTCGCAAATGTTCAGCCTGCGGCACGGGAGCCCGAAGAATCTTCGGGTTGAAAAAACAACGTTTACGGAGCGGTCCGGTTCCAATACCTTGGTAGGTTCTCTGGCCTCGACGGATTCGGGCCGGCAGACCTGACGGCGAGCCGCAGGAGAATGGAAATGACGCCGCAGACAGTTACGGGAAATTCCGCAAACATGCAAACCGAAAGCACGACAAAACTACGATCGCTGGCTCATGACTTGAGCAATTCTATTGAAACCATCATGCAGGCTTCCTACCTTCTGGCGCAGGGCCAGCTCGATGAAACCAATAAGAAGTGGCTGGAATTGATCGAAAACGCGACCCAGGATGCAGCACGGATTAACCGCGAGATTCGCGACCTGCTGCGGTCGATGGGCTAGAGCCATAGTCCGCAAGTGTTGCAGCCTCTATTCGAGCACCAGCGTAGCTGTTACCGATTGCTGCACGGAGTTTGATGCAGCGGTAATGGTGATGTCGTAGGTTCCCGACGGCGCAGCCTGGCTGGCAGAAGCAGCGGAAGAAAAAGGCTGCCCTCCTCCGCATCCGATCAGGGAAACCACAGCGAGCAGAAGCACGGTCCCGGTAAGAACCTTCAGCCGCCGCCGACTCAATCCGGCGAAGAACACCCCCGCCACTCCCAACCCCGGAGTTATCAGGGCGAACATGCTCCTGCTGCCGAGCGCCGCAGTCTTCGATGTTGCCTTAGCCGATGGTGCGTTGGTGGAAATGGTCACTGTAGCGGTTGCGGCTGACTCCCGCGTGGTGACTTTCGCCGGAGCGAACGCGCAACTTACACCCGCCGGAAGGTTGTCACATGCCAGCGTCAGCTCTGCTGAATTTTCTTCCGTTGCAAGGGCGAGCTGCATGGCTCCCGAGCCTCCGCGTTTGAGCGTGAGTTTCGCGGGCGAGAGCTTCACGTCCAGCTTCTTCGCTGGCCTGGGTTTGGCTGACGACACGGTGGTCGTGCTGCCAGCCGAGCTCAAAGGCGCGGCGCCGTCGTCCGCATCCGGTAGGGCGGCGGACGAGGCCGGTCTCTGCGATGAGGATGGCGAAGACGGAGTATGCGACGAGGACTGGCCCTGCTGCGAGGCCGCCGGAGAGCTGCCCGGCGTTACGTAGGAGACGGCGGCGGCCATCTGATTGCGGATCAGGGGCTGCCCAACGGCCTGGACGAACAGTTTGTAAGTGCCGGGCGCCATGCCGAAGCTTGCCAGAGTGAGGCTGCGGGTTCCGGGAGTGAACTCGCCAAGCGGCATCAGGTTCTGGCCATCGGCGGAGATGAAAACCGTGTAGTGATGAATCGTGTTTTCCTGCCCTTCGATGCTCCAGGTCAACACGCCATTGGTGACCTTTGCAGATATCTTGACGCAGTTGTCGATTCCGGTTTCTAGTTCCGATCCCTCCTCATAGTCATTCCAGGTATTGAGCTGCATGGCGTAAAGCGGATTTCCAGCCGAGTACCACTTGTTCAGCACCGCAAACGACTTGAGCCACGTCTGGCCGCAGGACTGGTAAATGCGGCGGCCTCCGGGCGGCGACCAGGATGCCATCGAGTCGTCGAATCCCTTGAATACCGAGCCGTAGGTAAGCAGTTGGGGATAGCCAGCGGCGACTTTGTAGTAATAATCGAGGTAGGAACTACTGTCATACCCGGCGGTAAGCTTGTCGGGGGTGCGCGAATCCCACCAGGCGAAGGCTCCACCGGACTTGGCGCGGGTGTAGCCGGGAGGATTGCGGTGAATCCAGATGATTTCCGGGTATGCAGCCTGAACTTTGGCCCAATCGACGGGGCTGGCAAGGTTTTCCATGCCGAACTCCATCACGACGGGACGGCCATTGTGCCGGATGTAGGCAGGAGAGGTGAAAAACCTCTGTGCGACCTCTTCGGTCAGTTCTATGACAGCAGTAGTGGCGTCGCAGTCGGGATAGCAGGAGTGCCATTTCACGGCGCCGTGCTCAATTTCAATGATCACTCCGAAGCCTGAGCGCTCCTCTGCCTCCCAGAAAAAGAGCTTGCTGCCGAGGTCTTCAAAACTGCCGGGGCCATACCAGTCAATGATCACGCCGTCGATGCCGCGGCTGATCATGTCTTCCACCTGGCGGCCAACCTGATTTCTATCGTGGGAGCTATATCCTACGCTGATGTGGTCTTTCTTCCCCCACCAGGGAACGACGTGCGTATAGATCCGGGTGGTTGCGCCGGGGTAGAGAAGCGACCGCACGGGCACTTTGCTGATGTTTCCAGACCCGAGGTTGCCGTTCACGCTGTCTTTAAAGGAATTTGCGGCACTGGTGTTGTTGCCGGTTTCGCGAGCCAAGGTAGTAGTCGAAACCACGTTCCGCTGATAGCT
>JBFXAV010000025.1:0-11227 GCA_050183935.1 Candidatus Korobacteraceae bacterium
CCTGGAAAGCTGCACGGTTGGGATGGCCTTCGACCGCAGGCATCTCAATTGCCATCGACTCCAGTTGAAGCGAACTGGCGTTCTTACTTCGAGTATCCGAATATTTCATGCGCCTTTCCTGGGATGAAGAGCAGGTTGTCTGTGAATTTTTGTTTACGAGGCAAGTCGAGGTAACAACGGTAAAACTTCGAGAAACGCTAACCCATCCGGAAGTTCTATGCGTCTCCTGGCAGCGGAGGCAGTCCGCGCATCTGCCGCACTTCGTTGATGGTGAGGATTCCGTTGCGCAACAGAATCTCGTGCATCTCGGCCTCTTCGCGCTCGTTGCGTGATTCAAGATCGGCGAACACAAACTCCAGGTCATGCCAGCCGAGTCTTTTTACGATCACATCGCGCGTAATGTGCTCGGCCACCAGCCGGGCCGTGGGCACAATTGAGGAGCGGAAGTTGTGGTCGCTCATCTCTTCCGCCGTCGAGCGGTTCACGTCGCCCTCAAGGCCGAGAAAGACGGGAGGCAGGTCAAAGGCATCCGCGATAATTCGCAACAGAAACTGCTGCCACTGGAGCCGCAGGTCTGCGTCCGTCCCACCGCCAAAGTGCAGCACTTCAGGTTTGTGATCGGCGGAAAGAATCGGCACGCGTCCGGTACCTTCGATCTCGTCTTGCCACCAGCGGATCAGGCGGTCATGCTGGGTAGGATCGAGGTCCTGCAACCAGAGCGCATACTGCACCACCGAATTGGAAGCCAGCCGCCCCGCATAGCGATGCGCGCTCAGAAATTGGCTGATGGTTTCAAAAGCCACCTCCAGCCGCCCCAGCCCGAATGGGGTGTGCGTGCGCGGGTTCAGCCGGATATACATCAGCTCTTCATCGTTGAGCGTTATGTTGGCGTCCGGACCGAGCCGCCCGGTCGCCTGCACGTAGCGCGGTGAATCCGGTCGCCCATCCCAGTCCGCACGGATTCGGATTGTCGATCCGTCCACCGGCCACAGCAGCACGGGACGCTGTTCATCTCCGATGTTCTGAATCTCTACCGCGCCAAACCCTCCGACAATGATGTCCTCCAACACTTGTTCCAGAAGGGAGCGGAAGGAATCATCGGGATTAGGATCAGCCAGGTTTGCGGCCAGAATACAAATGCGCTCGGCGCCATTCGGCAGATCTTCCGGCTTCTGGCCGCCTCGCGGTTGCAGGCGCCAGCGCATTCCTACGATCCGGTCCTTAATGGTGTTGATGGCCTTGCGTGCGATTGGCGTTTCGCTGAATCGCCGCAAGTTTGCCGGCGTTGGCTTGGGCAGCGTCTCCGGCCGGGGTCCGTGAACACTCAGAATCGACGGCAACGGTTGCGTTCGCCGCCGTTCAGGCGTACCACTGCGCATGCGGCCGATGAGGCCGCGAACATTCTGTGCCAGATTCATAAGATTTCGTCTTGGTTAGATTTGGGACACACGTTTCCAGAGCCCTTACCAGGGCAACAAAAAAGCCACGGCCATGCCGTGGCGGATACTTGTTCGGGTCGGCCCTGCTTGGTGTTACACCCTCAACTCCAGCCGTGCCTGTTCGGCCAGCCCTGCAAGGTCGGCTGTTGTAGCTACTCGAATTTCATTGCGCTCCATCACCGTGCGGGCGAATGCAATTGCCTCGTCCCCGAAGTCCAGGTCAGGCTCGATAATCGCGGTCAGCTCAGACTTTGCATTCTGCTTGCGGGCAAGGCCCTCGCGCAGCTCCGGGAAGGTGAACGCCAATACCTTGGCGTTGTCCACATCCGACTCCAGCGACACTGCGTGGAACATACGAATGATGCCGTTTGGCTGATATCCGCAATCAATTTTCAAGGGATCGCATTTATGTGTGTAGTCCGCAGCCGCAATCTTCTTAAGCATCAGGTTCCACACGCCCGTCTGTTCGAAGGCGCCGCGCATTTTGCCCAGGATAATTTGCCGTCCGGAAGCTTCACGCTGCCCCTGCCGCCGACGTTCCAGATAGATTCGCGCCAGCGCTTCCAGCTCTTGTGCCGGATCGACCGTCAGGCACGCCTTTGCCGCTGTGAGCTGGATTCCATTCGAGCAATAGTCTTGCAACTTCGCCAGAACCCAGTCGCGATCCTTGCGTGCTAACTGGCCGCGAAGGTCCCCTTCCAGCTCCTCAAGCAACTCCAAATCCAGCCCTGGATCGAGGCATTTCGCCCGCCGCCAATCGCGGGTAAAACGCACTCCGCTAAATCCACTGCCGTTGGCGCCCGATTCCAGCAGGACAACTCCCAGATTCACGAACTCCTCCGTGAGCGCGTCCGGCATGTATCGCACCACGAGAAACTCGCACTGTTTTAAATCAGGCATGCTTTAGGCCGAGGCGCCCGGAATTGCCACGGCTTCACTCCAGTTCGGAAACGGCGCCCGCGAACTGCGCCGGAACTCCTCAATCAACCGGCGAACCTGGCTCCTGCGTTTCAGCAATCCTTCGACCAGTTGTTCGAGCGCGTCCACGTCGTGTCCATACCACGCGGGAGGAATAGCCTCGGCGCAATCCCAGATCGTTTGTGGCTCCAGGCTCTCCAGCCTTGTCAGCCAGGGATCGAAGGACTCCCATCCGCGTACGCTCACATACACATCATTGCGCATGTAGACGCCACGCAAAGGTGAATCTGGAAACGTCCACTCGCCAGCGTTGAAACAGTATCCCTGGTCGATGAACGTAGCCGTGTACTTTTTCTCGCGCGACTTCTTCCAGAAAGCAGCCTGCCGGCCGTTGGCGTTGCAGGTCCACTTGTCCATCGCCAGCATCCCGGCAAAATCTTTCAGGTTGCGGACCCTTGCCAGCGCCTGCTCCGGAACATAATCAAACACCTGGCCCTCAAGCGGATCAATGACGAACCTCGATCCGAACTGCAACCCTGGAAGGCAGGGCAACGACCGGCCCGCGAGCTGAATAGTGAGATCGGGAGTATGAGCGATCAGCCACGGCTCCACCTCTACAACCTCGGCCGCGGGAACCGGCAACCCGATGCAGTGCGCCAATCGTGTGGCCAGCATTTCATTGGCTAGCACGCGCGGATGCTGCGGATTGTTCTGAAACTTGACCACATAGAAGTGGCCATCTGTGGCGCGCATCAAGTGGCCCTGCGCGCCTCCCCGCATTCTGCGAACGTGCTGTACCGCACCAATGGGCATCCGGAAATCGTGATTGTACAACGAAGAAAGCGAAGGGTCTTCGTCTCCTCGTTTTCATTCGTTAGACTTGCCGGGCTTCCCATCGTCTCCTGCCAGCCAGGTCGGCACGCACCGCCAGCGCAATGGACATTGCCATTACGCAGTCGTCGTGAGCTCCCTGTGCTGCTGCAGGAGAGCCATCTGCCCGCCGGATGAACGTCCGACACTCGGTCATCAGTCTTGGGCTGCTGAACAACTGCGGCTGATTTGCGAGTACGGCGGCGAACTCTTCAATCATCCGGGGACGGCTCGCAGCCGTGGTGAGCCATCCTGCCTGATTTCCATGCTCGTACAGCCAGGGATATTGCTCGGAAGCACTCAGATGAGCCAGCACGCCGTGCCCGTGATTATTTCGCTCCACGGCAATGCAGGCATGGTTGTATTCGCGCCCCAGAGCCGCCACCCGCGTTGCGAGAACCGAAGGCGGAAAGTGCCCGTGCAGCTCCGCGCATTGCAATCCGCTTACCCGCTCGATGACTTCCGCGCAGGCGAAATCGCCGTTGCTGCCACCTCCGGCCGGGTCAACTCCAAGGATGTATTCGCCCCCCGCGCGGGGCGGCCACCAGATGTGCAGACGTCCGTTATCCCGCACCTCGGCGGCGCGTGAACCCACGACATCTCTGTCTCCGCGGGTTTCGCTCAGCCTTTTTTCTACCACCGCCAGATCGAATACGCACTCGCCAGAGGCGAGAAAGCAAGATACTGGGTCTTCAGCGAACTCCTGGATAGCCAGCCCGCGCAGGTTGGCTCGCAGCTCCCGGCGAAATGCCACCTGCTCTGTCGTCAGGCCATGCCGCCGGGCAAGGCTGTGTTCTTCTTCGGTAAACTCCAGGCGATCCACTCCCGGAACTGCATACTCCGCCTGCCACCACCACGGAAAGAAGTGTTGCACATAGCCGGTCTGCGGTGCGCGCATCCACTCATCGTAGAAACACCCTCCTGCTCCATTCGGAGTGGATTCCAGCACGATCTCCCCCCCCGGTGGCACTGCCGCCCGCAGGGACGCCAGGGTGCTGGCAGCATCCCCAGGCCAGCGAGCGACTTCCGAACAATGAAGGTTCTGGATCGTCAGTCCGCGACCGGCGCTCGCATCTCCGGCGGTTTCCACCCGATACTCGCTGTCAAGCTTTGGAAAGACCAACTGGCGTACATTCGCGCGCGATGTCTCGAGGGCGCCAGTTCGTAATCGTTTCGGAAGATTTGCCAGAAAGCGATGCACAATTCGGAAAATCTCTTCCGCCGCCTTCTGATCGTGCGCAACCTGGACGGTCAAGGTTCCAGGCCGTGTAATCGTACCCACAAAAAACTGCGCCGCGATAAACGTGGAGACTCCCATCTGCCGTGCCTTCAGCACGATATTGCGTGTGCCCTGCCTGCGAGCGTACTCATGCTGTGCGCGGTTGGCAATGAGAGGGGAAGTGTGTCCATGCTTATCGCGGATTCGGAGCAGCGTCTGAATCAACAGATCTCGGACGCTGCCCTGGCCAACAACTCTACGATCCAGTTTCCTCCCCAGCAGGATCAACAATTGCAAATCAGAAAGTTCTCTGCTGGATTCCAAAATGATTCGGGCCTGTTACTTCCCATGAGCTATGCCAGACACGTAGTCCGGCGGAACTCAATTATTCGGGTGATGCAGCATTGAAGCGGGAAGCCTGTTCGATGACATGCGGACGCCTGGTGTCCCGCTGCGGGGAAGATGATCCCCACGAACCGCGCCGGACACAGTCAGATGATTTCCATTGCCGCTCCAGTCCGGCTCAGGGTTTGAGGTTCCGAACAGAGGCCAGTAGCCTGCCACAACTCCCAGGCTCGGCGGATACGCTCCGGCGTGATACGACTCAATCGCCGTTACACTCAGCACGCCTGCATACACCACCGCATCCTGTGCTCGTCCGGCATAGTCGAATGTGGAGCTGCCCTCGCCATGCTTGCCGATTACAAAATTGGAGCCCTGGTCATAGACGAAGTTTGCCGTGCTCGCTGCCGTGGCGCGACTTTCGCCGTTCACATAAAGCTCAACCCCTGTTCCTGTCGAGCGGTAAACCCCGCAGAGGGAGTACTGTACACCGGCCTGGAACTGGCCCGCGCTGTAAACCCATTCTGCTGCCACCCAGTTTCCGGAAACGTGCTTGAACAACTGAATGCGCGATGTGCTGGGAACCCAGCGAAGCACGTAGTTGGACCCGTGCGCCATGATGTCCGCATGGGCATCGGTGGCCGTTCCCGGAATCACGCGGATACAGATGGAGAAATTGTTGGACGGAGTCAGAGCGGCTGATGCTGAGGTCTTCTTCAGCTCGTCGTCTACTCCGTCAAACTCGCGTGCCCCAAAGGCGGGAGTGCCCTGGCTCCATAGCAGGCAAAGCACGCACAGAACACGCAGCGCGTGCCGGAAAGACGTGCCTGGTTCAATGCGGTGCTGGATAGCATCGATGTTCATTGGCGTGTGTACTCCAGATTCAAATTCACCAACTCCAGATCGCCAGTCGCAGTATCGTTCGTGGTATCCGAAGCATCCCTTCCAATGAATGCTTTGCAACTCCGCTGTGCCGCCATTCCCGTCGTCGTGAGCGCCAGGGTAAATTCCTTGGTTTGTCCCTGTGTTCCCGGAACCGATACTGCGCCGGTCGTTGCCACAGTGTTGTAGGCCAGGCCGTCATCGTCACTCGACGTATTGGCCGAGCACACGATGGATCCGGACATAGAGATGTTTCCGGAGTTAGCGGATGTCATCTTGAAGATGCCGCGCAGCGTTCCCCCCGATCCGTAATCTGCCGGTAACTGGAAGGAAAACAGCCAGTATTCATCCGTTGAGCCGCCATCAAACAGAAGCTTCTGCTGTGCCACCTTGGGAGCATTGGCAGTCGCTGATGCAGTGGAAATCTCATAGCTCAGCGCGGCCGCAGCGTTTCCGGCAGACCCATCTGACGCGAAGCCTCCGGGAAATAGCCCCACTGTTCCGATACCGCTGGTTCCGCCCGTTGGGGGAGTCACCCAGGAACCATCGCCACGCAGAAACGTCGTATTATCTGGGGTGCCGGATCCCAGTCGCGCCGGAGCAATGGCTCCCGAGGTGATCTTGTTGGCATCAAGGTTCGGCACATCCGCCGAGGCAATTGCTTCCCACACGGGTGCTGCGCTGGCCGATCCCGTTCCTGTCTGCGACAAAAATCTCCGGGTTGCAGTTGTATTTCCCGCCAGCCGGCTGCTGTTCGTCCCGTTGTGAAACAGCAGATCACCCACCGTAGTCAGCGGGTCCAAAGCATTGAAAGCAGCCACAGCTGTCGTCTGGCCGGTGCCTCCATTGGCGATAGCGACAGTCCCTGTTACATTCGTCGCGCTCCCGCTGATGTTGCCGCTGATTTTTGCGCCGCTGACGCTGTTGATCGAAATATCCACTTGATCATTAACACTGTCTTCTGCGGCGGTGAACTCGCTGGAGAAATCCAGACGCCTGGCGGCAGCGCCGACTTGGCTGCCTGCCGAGAAGACCGCAACTTTTGTGTCCGTTCCGCCACTGCCTCCGTCGTCATCGGAGCACACTACGTTGCCGCTGCCGTCTATGGTCAATGCGCCACCGTTTGCGTTGCTGGAACAGTCGAATGCGTTCCAGGTAAGAATTTTGTTCTCGCTTAACGCTGCCGGAGCACGCAATTCGAGGTGATCAGTGCCATTGGATGTCAGCTCACGGAGCCGAATCCCTGCCTGGTTCGCCACGGTGACTCCACCTGCAGCTGTAAAAACATTTGCCTGCGCAAGCTGCGGGAAGGCCGTGGAATCAATCCCGTCGAGCTGATCGGCATTTAGGTTGGTTACTTTGGTTGTGTTGGTGGTGGAGATGGTGCCGCCACCGAGCGCAAGGTTTCCACCAGATGTGGTGATGCTCTTTGCGCCCTGTGCGTTCAGGTTTCCCGATGCGCTGTCCAAAATCCAGTCGTTGACTCCATTGCGCCCGAGCCCCAGCACTTGTCCTGCTCCGCTGTAAATTCCCAGTGGACGCGCCTGCCCAGTTCCAGAGTTGTACACACGCAGTTCAAACGAACTTCCATTCCATCCTGCCCGGAGTTTCTCGAAGTTTGAGGCGCCGCTGCTGGTGGCAAACAGGTCATACACTTGCCCGGTCGTTCCATTGCGCTGTTCGAGAGCATTACCGTTCTGGAACAGGTTGGTGGGAAACAGACTGGCGCCGCTACGGTCCTTGAATCCATTCGTACCAAATCGCGCAATCAAACCGGCGGTCTCGTTATACGAAGGTGGAATGTAGGACGTGCATGCAGTCGCGGGGTTGGCGGTGATGTTGACTGGCAGGGAAGTTGTCGACGCGAAGATTCTGTATCCGCCGGTAGAGCAGCGCTGAATGATGTCGTAGCTGCTGGCGTTGGGAACCGTTGCCTGGCTTATCGTTATATAGTTCGAAGAGTCCAGCGAGGATTGTGCAAGCACGATTTGCTCGTGGCTCTTCATCGTTCGATTTCCGGAAGAATCTTTTGCCACCAGGGAAAGAATGTATTGCGTGCTGCCGCCTGTGGAAGTAATGACCGGCGGAGGCGGCGTGGACAAGCCCGTGAACTCCAGTTCGCCATCGCCGAAGCACGTATTTCCCGGGGCGCAGGCGCTTCCGCGATTTTGATCCGTACTGCCACGGTAAATGTAAACGCCGCGCTGCAATTGGCCGCTTGCGTTCAGCATGTGCCAGCCCGGGGATGCGAAGTCGTTGCTGGCACTTCCTCCGGCTGCGGTACCGGAGTAAGTTTGCTCCGAAGAGATCACAACGCGGCCACAGTTCGCCAGTCCCGCGTCGCTCGAAAGGTATGGAGGGTAAACCCAGTCTTCCAGACGGAACGATCCCGCGTTCACGTCACAGCGGAACAACTGGAGCGGCGGACGGGTCCCTGTGCAGTACGGACTACCGTTTCCGGGATTGCAAAAGCCGAGAATTGGACGCTTGATGGTCAGTTGCAAGTGCCCGATGTCAAAGAGTGGGTAAGCAGCGGTCGCTCCGGTAATGTCGATATCCTGATAGCGGCCTCCATTGATCTCAATTGGCCGGGCATCGGTCGTGCCCTCTCCTTCGTTGCATATGATTTGGCGAATTCCTTCAATATTGTCGCCCTGGATGTAGGTTCCTTCGCCGCCAAAGCGCAGCCGGTAAAGACAATCCACCTGGCCGCCTCGCATGTTGTAGCTATGGAAGCTGGCGCCTCCCGCCGAGTGGACAAGGTTCGCTAGGTTCGCAGCACCCGAGTTCTTGAACAGAATCCCCTTGACGTTGCTATGTCCCAGAAAAAAGCCTGTGCCGGCGCTGCGTAGTCCTGCCGATCCACCCCAAAGCGAGAAGTCTTCAAATTCATGGAATTCGTTGTTCTGCCCGGTGTTGTCGTCGATCCTTACCAGCTTCGCGTTCTTCTGTGAGTTTTGCTGAACACCACCGCGCACAAAACGCATGTGTGTGATGGTCTGTCCAGCGCCCTCTTTGTTCAGCCAAATTCCAACATCGGCGCCGCCCGCGACATGCTCAATCGCAGGATTGTTACCATCGTTCATCTCGAACAGCACATCCTCAACCACCCAGGCCACATCGTGCCCGAAGTTCCACGCTGTGCCGCTGTTATTACGATACGCAAAGATGCAGCGTGCCGAAGGTGTACCTCCGGTTGGCGCTCCTTTCAGGTGGACCAGGGAACGGTGCGCCAGGTTGAGTGTTCCGGTGTGCATGTAGCGCCCGCCGCAAGTGACTGTCGCGCCGTCGTAAACCACATTCTCAAAGAAGCTGTTGATGCACGCGGTTTGATCTGTGGCGCCAGTGTTGTCGCAGCCTCCATCCAGTGTGAGGTCCAGGGAGGAACTGGAATCACCGCAGTCTCCCCCTGCTGCTTCCAGCTGCGATCCGTCATTTGCCACTCGCACACAGCGACCGGGAGACCATGTGTTCTGGCCCGTTCCTCCTTTGGACAGGGCCAGTACGCTGTTTCCCCCACCCCCAGCAGCTACTGCCAGGTCCACATAATCTTTGTTCGCTGCCGCAGTGCCCGTTTGCGGGTCTGGGATCAGTGGGGACGCGGTAAATTGCTTCTCCCCATGTACAGTCTGGTTGCCGGTAGTTCGCACCGCCGTCAGCAACGATTGGTCCACATACCCCCGCGAAGCAAACTGGGTAGCTACGGACGAAGGCACTACGCTCGCTCGAATCGCCGAGATGGTAGTGGGCGAGGTGGCTGGAACCGTCCAGAACTCCGTGCTGGTTGAGCCATCGTCGAGGCTGAGTACAACGCGGTAGTAGGTTCCCTCCGGCGAAGCCCCCTCGTTGGGAGCCAGATCAAGATTCACAATCCCATTGCTGCCAATCACCACGCTCTTACTGCCCGCCGCAACTGCCTTGTCGTCAGAGGTGGTAAACGTCGGCCATGTGATTCGCAGGTTCCCTTTGGCCGGGGTCCCGTCCGCGCGGTAGACAACATCGCTGATGAGAGTTTTGGCTGGTTCCTGTGCCTGGCACAAGGGTGCTGCTAGCAAACCTGTAACCCATAGTCCAACCACCCACATCGAGCCCGCTGTCGATCGCAGTTCCGGCAGGCAACAAAAAAGCCGCTCCAGAGGGCGGCAAAAATCACGTAACTTTGCAGTCATGAAGTTCCAAGGTGCGCCTCAAGAGACGCGAGTGAGCTGAACTGCTGAGAAAAATAGAACGGCCACGCAAGAATTTTGCGTGGCCGTCATTAGAAACCAACAAAACTATTTTGTAGCGGCGGCGTTACTTCGAACAAAATCTTCCACGCTGCGCACGTACACATCGGCAAAATCAACCACCGGACGACGGTCCTCGATTACCGCAATCGCTTCCTCCAGGCTGTAACCAAGCACTCGCAGCAGTGCCAGCGTCATCATTGGCGCCCGGTGAACCCCGGCAGCACAGTGGATGTACAACTTCGTGCCTGCCTGGTCGAGTGCCGCCATGGCAAAATCGACGCCTCGCTGGAATACCTCAGGAGGCTTCGGGCGGAAATCATCATCGATCGGATTCCACAGGACCTCGATCCCCAATGGCTCCGCCAGCGGAGTGTCATCGAACTCAATCTGCATGTCGATGATGTGGGTGATGCCGACGCGGGCTACATCCTGCATCTTGTTGTCGGTCCAGATGCCACCGCCGACCGCAATGCGATCGGTGATCCAGCTCATATCCATGCTGCCGGTGTGCTCCCTCGCGCTCTGTCATCACTGCTCCAGCCCCCAGGCTGGCGCTTCCGAGGACAATTCAGCGTTGTTCTCAGTATACAGATTCGATTTTCATGTCCCTTGCTGCTTGCGACAGTTCACGCTCCTCGTCCCGCTCGGGCTCAATCTTCAACGCATCCAGCAGCAGCGCAGCCAGCGATGGCTCTTCAGTCTCAGCTTTCCCGGCAGCGCTTTGCCACAATCCGGCGTAGTCGAAGAGGGTTTTCATATGCAGGTAACTGCCCTCCAGCGCCTTCGCAATGTTGGCCCGCAAGATCTCCCCACGCATGTCGCGAATCTCGTTAACCCCATCGCCCGCGATAGGAGGAATCACAACCATGTTTCCTGCAGCGCTGCGGATACCCTCCGCTGCCTCAAAAGCGACAGGGGCATTCATGAGTATCGCTTCCGGGGCCACCTCCGCGACCGTCTTTGGAGGCTTCCCAAGTCGAGACCGAGCAGTAGCACGGCGATCCGGAGTGCCCTCTTCCATGCGATGTGCCAGGCGTGTTTTTGCGGAGATTCCCGACTGCGTTCCTGGCAACATCACCCTCCAAAAAAATCGGGCGCAGCTTGTGGCTGCGCCCAATCGAGCTTTTCTTCACTCTTAAGTTCAGGATATCAAACCGCCGGGGGTAAGTGTGACAGCTGCAACGAAAATATATTTCCTTGTACCAGAGCAGCTTGCGAACAAACAGCAGACTGCGGGGGCTTGACACGCTCCGTGACCCTGCTCGCGGCTGGCTTCTTCGCTTCTGTTGCTTCTGTAACTTCTGTTACTACGGCGCAAGCAGAGATGT
>JBFXAV010000026.1:0-11196 GCA_050183935.1 Candidatus Korobacteraceae bacterium
CCACCCGAGTAGATTCCCCACCAGATATTGTTTTGCCGGTCCACGTTCAGGCGGCGCACCTGGCCGGGATAAGTGGGAGCAGAAAAGGTAGTCCACTGGTTGTTGCGGGTGTTGAACTTGGCGATATTGCCGGAGTCCCACAGCGCCATAAAGATGTTGTCGTTCCGATCAGCCACCACTCCATACACAATTGCGTTGTGCGTGGGCAGCGGAAACACCGTTACCTTGCCAGTCGCACGCTCGTACTTGCTGAGCGCGCCTCCCATGATCCAGCCCACGTAAAAGTTCATCTTCGAGTCCATGGCCAGTGACTGTAGCCACTTGATCTCGTTGTTCACTACATTCTCAGGATCCATGGGGATCATCTGCTCGAACTTCTCGGTCTTGGGATTGAACTGCAGCAATCGCTTCGTCGTGGAAGGCTTTCTTCCCGAGTGCTCCGGGAGCCAGATCAGGCCGGTGGGATCAATCATGATCTCGTGGTGGCCGTTCTCTGGGTCCGGCAGCATGTAATCCTTCTGCACGCCGGTGCGCGGATCGAGCTTCACCAGCCGATGCGGAAAGCCGCGATCCACCAGCCACACGTTGCCTTCGGCGTCGAAGCGAGGATCCTGCCCACGGCGGCGGCCGTTAAACTTCGGCGAGTTCGAAAGCTCTCCCGGAGGATCCGGTGTCAGGTAATGCTCGATGTACATGGCCTTGCCCAGTTTGGCCTCATCCAGCGGCATCTCCTTTTCCATCGTGACGGTGCGACGGCCCTTCTCCGGCCCGAAATTCGCAACCAGATAGTTCAGCAGCGTTTCACGGTCATGGCGCGTAAAGCGCAGCGCCGGGGCCCGGTAGGTGAGCAATCCTTCGGCGTAAGACTCGGCTGGTTTGGTGTCCAGCTTCCGTCCCATCATGCGATCCAGGTGCGCCGTCCACAGCGCACGATTTCCCGGACGCGACGGAATCCAGTTTTCGCCGTGGCACATGATGCAGGTGCGTTCGGCAATCTCGCGTCCCGGACCCGGGGGGTAGATCTCGTCGTAGGGAGCGTCGGTCTTCTTGGGAGGATTGGCCTCCGCCTGCAACGCCAATTTCAGCGCAGGATTGTCCCCCGCTTTCAGCGCGACCTTTTGCACCGCTGATTCCAGCCCCTTGGTCTTTACGCTGACTTCGTAATTTCCCGGAAACATAGCGACGGCGCGGAACTTCCCCGCTTGCGTATAGACCATGTAGAGGATGCGCTTGTCCACGTTGCGCAGGCGCACTTCAGCCGCCGTGAACGGCGCGCTGGACTCCACGGTTCCCGTCACACTGGCAGTGCCTGGCACCGCTGCTTGCGCTGGAATAGCGCTTGCCGCTACCACGGCTAAGGTCACTGCAGTCAACACAGCAAGAGCGACGGCTCGCTTTCGCGCGCTGGAAACCCGCCTAATGTCCCACGACTGGATATTGCAACTGTGCATCTCACGCCTCCTGCAACCTAGCTTTTATGCCATGCCTCTCCGGGGGCGAAGTCTAATGCCAAAATGTACATGGTTCAAGGAGAACCATCTAGCCCACGTACTTTGTCCTCATCGGCAACTAATTGAAGCAGCTCACATTCTGCTTGACTGTGATCTCAGATAGTTATATTTAATCTCCCTCCGTTTTTACCGATAAACGATTAACGAATATTCAGACATATGGCATCGAGTTTCTCGCCGTTCTGGCGATCATGCCTACTAACTGACAGGAGAGTTGTGATGTTCAGGAGAGTCCCCCGATTTACAACGAACCTCACTCTTAGCTGCTGTTTGATCGTCGCTCTCGGGATCGCCGCATGGGCGCAACGCACGACCGGGAGCATTGGTGGCGTAGTTCAAGACTCCACCGGAGGCGTGCTACCAAACGCCGAAGTCGAAGTCACCAACGTCGACACCACCATTACCAATCGCACCCAGTCCAATGAAGTTGGAATCTTCCTGTTCCCCGCGCTTCAGCCGGGGCGTTATCGCCTTCGCGTCAGCGCACCGGGATTCAACACGGCCGAGCAGCCGGACATTATTCTGGAATCCGCCCGCGATGTTCGTGGCACCTATCCACTTCAGGTTGGCGAAGTCTCGCAGACGATCACCGTCGAAGCTCAGGCCGCATTGGTTTCTACCGTCAGCGCTGAGCAGCGGGCCGGTCTTGAGAATCGTCAGTTAGCGGAACTACCAGTTCTAAACCGCAACATCTCTTCGCTGCTTTCGTTGAGTGCCGGCGTGCAGCAGGGTGGAGTGGGCGGTAACCGCGCCATTCGACTTTCCGGTCTCGGCGCGCAGGCCACCTCCTATGCCGTGGATGGCGTTGAAGCCTCCGGCCAGGCAGATGGCAGGCAGCTTTCCGCGTATGGCGGCAACAACCGCGTGGACCTGCTTGGTGCAGAGGCAATCCAGGAGGTCCAGATCATTAAGGGTGTCATCCCGGCGGAATTCAACAACACGCTCGCCGGCCAGGTGAACATCATTACGAAGTCCGGTACCAGCAAGCTGCACGGGTCGTTATTTCACCTGTATCAACCGTCAGTGCTTGCGGCACGCGATCCCTTCACTCCCGCTACATCCGCAAAACCGAAGGTTGTCTACAACCAGTTTGGTGGCTCATTGGGGTTCCCGATCTTCCAGAACCGGAACGTGCTGGGTTTCATCAACAATGCCTTCGGATACTTTACTTACGAAGGCTACCGCGAAGTTCGCAACCAGGTCCGCATGAACAACAACGTTCCCACGCAATTGGCTAGGAACGTTCTCCTTAGTTCACCCTTCTACAATGCCCGGGAACGGAACTTAATGACCACTGCGCTTAGCACGCAGCCACTGCCGACGGAGCCCATCACCGACACCCAAACCTGCAATGCCTGCGGAGGCCAGCGCGGCCTCACTGGCAGGGTGATCACGGTTCGTCCCGACCTGCGTGATGACAATACGTTCCTGTTCAAGGGTGACCTCCACTTGAAGGATGGCAGCGTGCTGGCCCTGAGCTGGAGCAAGATGGACCCATTCTCCCGCAATGCCAATGCAGTGCCGAGCAACGAGCAGCTTTTCGACGATCACAGCCGGCGTTATGGAGCCAACTGGTTCAAGAGCACCGGAATGTGGAGCTTCGACGTTCGCGGAGGCTACACCTGGAACGAGCAGGAACGCACGACGGAGGCCGTGTGCCTGCTCGATCCCAACGCTCCCGCTACTACCATTCCTTTTGACACCATGACCGCCTCGTATGGCGCGACTAACGTATTCACTTCGCCGGTTCCTGAGATTCGCTTCGTATGGTCGCCGATTTACAATCTGCAAGGGAAGGTCGGTTATCTGCGGGGAAGTCACAACTTCAAATGGGGTACCAACTTCCGCCATCAGGCTGGCGGCTTCAGCAATCCGGAAGGTGCACAGCATCGCCATGAGGGCAGCACCAACTCGGCCGGAATCAATTCGGCATTCGAGAATCTCTATAACAACGCACCACCAACCACTCTCCGCGTAGCCCTCGCTCAGCCTAACCACGACTTTCCTTACCGGCAGTTTGGATTGTTCGTACAGGACGACTGGAAGGTGCGTTCCAATTTCACTTTAAACCTTGGTCTGCGCTACGACTACCTGGGCGCTCCGCGCCTGTTGTCCAGCAAGTACGATAAGTATCCAACCTCTCCCGAGCAGATTTTGGTGCTGTTCAACCTGCAGCCCTTCACAGACATCGCCACCCGCAACTTCGGCAATCCGATGTATACGGAGCAGTTGGCAAACGACAATCTGAACTTCGCTCCTCGGGTCGGTTTTAACTGGGATGTATGGGGACAAGGCAAGACCGTGATTCGCGGTGGCTTCGCGCAGATGTTTTCCGTGGTCACGCAAGATCCCATCCGCGACATGATCATGGATGGGATATATCCCCGCTTCCTGCTTATGACCAACGCGGAGAATACCCGTTTCGGTATCACCGCCCAAACCCTTACCGTGGATGCCCGCACCGCGGTGCGGACCCTGATCCGCGAACGCGGCGCCACGCCTGTTGGCACGCTGGCCGATCCCGACATGCGCGCCCCCTATGCCATGAACTGGACTTTCGGGTTTCAGCAATCGTTGAGCACGAATTCTTTGCTGGAAATGGATTACGTCGTAACCCGAGGCGTCCATCTGCCGTTGCAGCAGCGCTTCAATCAGCCGGACCGCACAACTGGCCTGACGCCCAACCCAACTCTGATTGGCGATTTCTATATGGATGACAGCCAGCAGAGCTTTTACAACGGGCTTCAGGTCAGCTATCGCAGGCGCTTTGCGGCAGGACTTCTCTACAACTTTAACTACACCTTCGGAAAATCTCTGGCGACCAGCGGCGGCGACATTGGCAACGGCCGCGCCGCCAGTGACAATAGCCTTTGCTGCCAGGATTTCTTCGCCCTGGCGGCCGAACGCGGCCGCATTCCGTCCGATATCCGGCACGACTTTAATTCGAGCTGGGTGTATGACATTCCGAGCGTCCCTGGCTTTATGCGCCACGTATTCGGAGGGTTCACGCTCTCCGGAATCGTGCGCGTGCGTTCGGGACAACCGATGACGTTTTCCCAGGGCGCGGGCGGACGTGGAATTCAGCGGCCAGACATCTTGGTCGATGATTATGCTGACGCCAGGGTTCCCGGCAACTACCGCGAGACTCGGCAGTACCTGGATCGGACCAAGTTTGCAATCGTTCCGAACGGAGTCCGCCCCGCATCCCTTGGGGGCGGCAGCAGTGGACAGCCCGCTCGCCCTGGAAATACCGGCCGAGGCATCATCGAGGGTCCCGGAAGCTGGACCACCGACTTTTCCTTGGCGCGGAACTTCCAAATCACAGAAGGCATGCGCTTGCAGTTCCGCTGGGATGCCATCAACGCGCTCAACCGTGTGAACTATTCGAATCCCACAACCGCCGTGAACAACAACAACTTTGGATTGATCCAGGCTGCCGGTCCTATGCGGCAGCAGCAGATCAATCTCAAGCTCCTCTTTTAGAGAAATCTGAGGCAGCCTTCGGCGTGAAGCTTCTTGATGGAAGCTCCGCGCTGAAGCTGCCCGGAATGACAAAAATGCAGTATCCTTGGCGCCCAAACAGGTACTACCAAATTTAGACGTTAGGATGAGCTGAATCCATGAAGATGACGAAGACCGCGATTCTCCTTGCATTGCTTGTAGCTGTTGTTGCCTTGCCGCTGTTCGGCCAGGGCGGAGATCCTAATTACAAGCCACGCCGCATTAACAAAATGATTGAACTGCTCGAAGACGGGCAGACGATCTATGACATCAGCGTAGTCGGCGCTGGCTATGACGATGGCAAGAAGCTGGCGCAGTCCCAGGTAGACCTGATCCAGTACCAGATGGAGCATGGCCCATTCAATCCCGATAAATTGCAGCAATTCATGCAGGGATTGATTGACGGCGGACCGACCAAGAGCGGACACCGCACGCCAACAGTGATCGTGACTTTGCCTTTCGTCGGACTCGATGGTCCGACCGTTCGTGCGAATCACTGGGTCATCGAGCAAATCCTGCAAACCGGCGTCCACGGCATGATGTTGTGTCACGCTCGCAGCGCTGACGCGGTCAGGGAGTTTGTGGCTGCCGCGCGCTATCAGTTTGCGCGGCCGGGCCTGAAGGACCAGGCGCTTCCTGAGGGCTATCGTGGTTCTGGCAGCCAGGGTGCTCCTGCGCGCATGTGGGGAATCCGGCCGATTGAGTACGTGGAGAAAGCCGATCCCTGGCCTCTCAACCCCAATGGCGAGCTAATTCTCTCCCTGAAGATGGAAGACAAATACTCCCTCAAGAACATCGACGAGATCACCAAGGTTCCCGGAATCGCTTGGGGTGAGTGGGGACCCGGAGACCAGGTGATGTCGCTGAAGGGCCTGGAATACATGAAGCGGGGTGGCAATCAGGGACGGACCGGAACACCCAGCGCCGCTACCCTGGGGCTGCCTCCCATTGGCGACGCGGAACTGGATGCAGCCCGCACTCGCATTATGACCGCCATGAAGGCGGCCAACATCGCGCCACTGCACGGGACCACGGACGAGAACATCATCGACCTGATCAAGGCAGGAATTCGCGTAACCCATGCTGGTCGGGACACGGTCCGGACCAACAAGGGCCGGGAATTCACCAAACGCAAGATGCCTTACTGATCCTCCCTCTCCGGATCAGCCAGTCGCGGAGCCGGCAATCAGGCGGCTCCGCGGCTTTTTTTCTTCTGAAAAATCGGCAAATCGAACAGCTGCGGATTGGAGCAGTCGGGAGAAATGATTCTGCACACAACCGTCCATAGCTTGTCGCGTTCAGCTACCCAGACGGCTCCAAGCCGCACAGTTCCCAATGGGTCGGATACCTGTGGCATTCCTCTACGGGTACCGGTATCATTCCCCGGATCAATTCCGGATGGTCGGAATTCCTGCAATCGTGGAAGCCAGATTAAGCTCCTGCTACTGGTGCGGTTCTGTGTCGATTATTAAGGCGCTCACTGCGTGCGTTCGTTCTTGCAACGCTGTAAGTTTCTCCGGCAATGAGTCGAGGGCAATGAGTCGTGCCGAAACAAGTCGCGCTGGATGAGGAGAACTGTTCATGAAGTCTGCAATTGTTCTTCTGTTGATGATGGCATTCGTCAGTAGCTTTGCACTCGCACAAGCGCCCAACACGCTTACGGCCCAGGAGCAGAAGGAAGGCTGGGTACTGTTGTTCGATGGCAAGACGCTCAATGGCTGGCAGGCCCTCGGTGGCGCGAACCCTTGGAAAGTCGCCGATGGAGCCATTGTCACGGATGGGCCGCCAACCGAGTGCTGGCTCGGCACAAACCAGGAGTACCGCGACTTCGTGTTGCGTTTGGAGTTTCAGGCTCCGGAGAAGACCAACAGTGGCATTTTCCTGCGCTCCAAAAAGGAAGGAAGTCCCGCCGAAACCGGCTACGAACTCCAGATTTGGGACTTTCCGCCGCATGCGTACTTTACCGGGGGTTTTGTGCAGGTTGCCAAGGCCAATCCGCACATCAGGTTCAAAGCTGACGAGTGGAACCGCTATGAAGTTACGTTTCAGGGAGACCACTACATCGTGCTGCTGAACGGCCAGAAAGTGAATGACGTCAATGACAGCCGCAGTGCGTCAGGGTTGATCGGACTCCAGTCGAATAAGACTCTAATCAAGTTCCGCAGTATCAAGGTTCGCAAGCTAAATTAGTGTTGCGATTCAACGACCACCGGATTCGCAAAAGTGCAGGGGGAAGAGCAATGCAGCACCAGAAGCATGTTGCCGTTGCAGTCTTGTTGTTTGTCTTGATCCTAACCACCGCCTGCTCACGCCAGGAAGCAGCATCCACGTCATCAGGCGGAGGCGACGCTAAGACGGTGCTCAGCAAGGCGAACGCGCTCGACCGTGTTGCCTTAAAGACAGAGCCGCATACTGCTTCCGGGGCAACCGCTCCGAGTTTTGTGGTCGATCCGGGCTGGCCCAAAACTCTGCCCAACAAGTGGCGTCTTGGCCAGATCGGAGGCTTGTTTGTAGACCGCCACGATCACATCTGGGTCTACCATCGTCCCCGCTCCCTTACCACCGATGAAGCAGGCGCACTTGATGTCGCTGGCAAGGATCCCAAAGGCAATCCCGTGAGCGCGCTCGGCCATCCCCGGCCCTATGGCCGCCATTCCAGTTGCTGCATTCCCGCGCCTTCTGTCCTTCAGTTCGACAAGGAAGGGAACCTGCTCCAGGCCTGGGGAGGCCCGTCCGACCCCGGCTTCCTGGAGAAGAAGTGCCGTAAAGAAGATGGCTGCTTCTGGCCCGCGCGCGAGCACGGCATTTACGTTGACCACAATGACTTCGTCTATGTTTCCGGCAATGGCCAGAACTTCACTGGGCAGTTTCCCTGGGCCGCGACCTTTGGCGACGACTCCCACATTTTAAAGTTCAAGACCGACGGTACATTTGTTCTTCAGATCGGCAATGCCGGCGCGGAAGGCCCGAACAGCGACGACACAAATGGAGGAATCAACGGAACGCCGCAGCCGTATCTGGTAGCAGATTTTTCGGTCGATCCGAAGACCAACCGGATGTACATCGCCGATGGCTATGGCAACCGCCGCATCCTCGTCGTGGATGCTGCTACCGGCAAATACATTGGTCACTGGGGAGCCTATGGTCAGAACCCGGTGGACGGCGACGCGAAAATCACCGCCAACGTAGGCTATGATTCCGGCCCCTGGATGGCGGACTACCACAGCGGAAACATGAAGCCCAAGTTCTTCCGCAGTCCGCTTCACTGCGCCCAGATCACCAAAGACGGCATGCTCTATGCCTGCGATCGCGGCAATAACCGTGTGCAGGTGTTCAATATTGCCGAGGCCGGCAAGCCCTGCGCGAATCCAAATGGCGACGCCGGCAAGTGCGGTTTCGTCGGCGAAGTCTACATTGCTCCGCAGACTGCCTACGGAACTTCAGGCTCAGCAAATTTCTCAAGCGACCCGGAGCAAAGCTGCCTCTACGTTGCTGACCTCACGAATGCCAAGGTGTATGAACTCAACCGCAAGAACCTTCAGGAACTGGACAGCTTCGGCCGCGAAGGCCGCCAGGTCGGAGAGTTCCACTGGCTGCACGTCGTTACCGTGGACTCGGAAGGCAACCTCTACACCGGAGAAGTCGATACCGCCAGCCGCGTGCAGAAATTCCTGCGCTACGGCCCGGCAGGGTGCAGCGGTTCAGGAAGCGCCCAGGTAGGGAAGTTCTAAGGAGCTTCTGAGTAGAGACGTAGCTCTGCTACGTCTCTACTGCTTTTTGGCTAAGTCGCACCATCTTCCCGATGTTCTTGCGAATCCTTACCTACACGGATAACATTCGCCTCCACGGAGTCCTATGTTCATTCCGGCACTTGCGCTGTCTCTCCTTGCACAAACCCCCGCCGATTGTCCTCGCATCCCGCAAGACGGCCCAAACTCCTGGATAGTGATTCGCGAATTGCGGTTGAACACTGTGCAACTAGATCGGGCTGATGTGTCCGCAATGGAACACGAAGTGCTGGAATCGCTCTCGGCGGAGTGCTTCTGGCCCGCGACAAAAGCCGAAGAACGTGCTGCGGAAATTATCCACAGGAGCTTCCAGACACGTGGCTTCTTCCGTTCCCGCGTCAGAGATGTCGAACTGCACCTGCTCGATGAAGCCGCAGAGATAAAACCCGCCGCTGTCATCGCGACCGTACAAGAGGGAAACCTTTACAGGCTGGCGAAGGTCAGCTTTGTTGAGGGGGCAGAGGAGCCATCTACAGTCCCTATTTCCACAATGCGAGCAATGTTCGAAATTCAGGATGGCGAGATTCTGAATGTAGAAGAGATTGCAAAAGGATTGGAAAGCTTACGGAAGCTCTTTGGCGAGCAAGGTTACATCAACTTCACGCCTGTCCCAGACACCATCGTCGATGAATCCACAAAAACTGTGGCCCTCAAAATCGACTTGGACAAAGGCATTCAGTTTCGCATCTCTCGCATCAGGTTTGTAGGAGCACCCGCGGTCGGGGAAAAACTGAGCGAATTGTGTCCTCTCAAACCGGGCGACATCTACAACACTGCCAAGTTCCAGCAATTTTTCGAGCAGTACCGGGGTTTACTTCCGCCGGATTTTCGCCTGGACCAGCATGCCTACGTCGAACACAACACAGCTGACTCCACGATAGAAATCACCGTGAAAATCTGTTTTCCGGGGTTCTATTGCTTCTAGCTACTTCCGAGAGAGCACCGTGTCATACGGGTCCACCACGATCCGGCGCGCGGCTAATGGCGCCTGGAACTCAAATGTAGTCTCTGCTCCATCGGCGAACACCCTGCCCAACAGCGCGAGCTTTCCGCCGTCATTGCTGTAAATCGGCACAGAAGTTACAAGGTCATCGGGTGCGTCCCTCTGCACAACCACGCCCGTGATCACGTTCGCAGTACCTTTGCGCGTAAACTTCACGTTCTTCAGTTCAATTTGCGGGGCTGCCATGCCGTTCACCCAGCTGTCAAAAAACCAGTCAAGGGATTTCCTGCGCTCAAAGCGAAACGACTCCGGAAGTTCCGCCTCTGCCAGACGCTGCAGGTCAGCCGTGGAAATTTCTTTGCCCTCGAATTGCTCCCGCAGCTTCCGCAATACCCGGAAAAAGGGTTCTTCGGAATTCTGAGCTATTGGCGCTTGCTTGCGCCGTGCGCGGGAAGCTGGCACAACCTCCGCAGTTACAGCTTCCGCATCCCGCAGCAGGTGTCGCAGCATGTGCAGCAGCCAGGTTCCGCGTCCATAGCTGATGGTTTCAAAGCCCTTGGGGAATAGTGACGAATTCAGCCGCACGCCCAGGGTTACCGGACCTGCGCTTGCGGTCTTCTGTTGATCGGAGTTCTCCGCATCCAGAGCATTGCGGTAGATATCCAGCATGGCCTGGAACTGGCGCGGATCATCCTTCTCTATCGAGAGCAAGGCACAGTAGGTTGAAAGCGCTTCCACTAGCCACTGGTCTCGATACGTCTTCCATCCGATTAGGTCGCCCCACCATTGGTGTGCCACCTCGTGCCTTGTCATCAGCCCGCCAAACATCATCGACTCAAACGCTGGCATTTTCAGCGCCTGCCGCTCCTCTTGCGAGAGGAATGCATAGCTCGACAGAAATACCAGGCCCGGCCAGCCCTGGCTGACCGCTCCTGGCTTTTGCGAGAGTGCCAGCGAACTGTAGGGAAACGGTCCCACAAGGCGAACCATGAAGTCGATCATCTCTTCCGCTTCTTTTGCCACCTGCACCGCATTGCGGTTCGGTTCGGGAGGAAATGGGGAGATTTGCGACTGCGTCATCAAATCCGTGACCATCCGGCCCTGAGTAGAGCGGCTGGGGTATCGCATTGCCGGCGGGGGTGGCAGCAGCGCCACGTCGGCTCCGGGTAGCGGCAATCTGGGAAAGGTCTTCTCCATGCCGCGCGTAGCATAAACCTCAATGGAAACATCCCCGGCCTTGGCAGTTGCGCGTTCGTACTCTCCCAGATTGAAGCCGGCCATGGGGATAGGACGTTCAGAAACCCAGCGCGAGATCTGCTCGGTACCTTCGGTGTGTTGCGAAACGCGCTTGCCTGTGGCGACCAGCGTCCACTCCTTAGGCGACTGAAACTCCATGTCAAAGTTCGCCATTGCAAGTCCGCGATTCGGATACCAGAACCCGCGAGCGCCCACG
>JBFXAV010000027.1:0-11063 GCA_050183935.1 Candidatus Korobacteraceae bacterium
CAATCAAAACCTCCTCAGCCGCTGGCGACTGTAACGGCAAGTGGCTGATGAAGGAGGCGATGAACACCAGTAGAAAGACCTGCCGGTCAGAGAAATAGTTGGGGCGCTCGGAATACACGCCAAGAATCCCGATAGGGCTGCCATCTCTGACGAGGGGCACTACCACTGTGGAGCGGATGCCGTTGCGGCGGCACGCATCACGGTTTACCCGAGGGTCCAGTTCCGAGTCGTTGGCAACTTTGGTGTCGCCGCTGCGCAGGCACTCTGCTGAGAGTCCACGGCGAGGGTCGAGCACCGTGCCCACAGGAGGAGCAGAAAAACCGCTTGCCGCAACGCACTTCACGCAGTCGCCGTTGTCGTCCCTCAGTGCAATCGCCACGCCACTCAGGCGGATCGTCTTGCGCAGCCGTAAAGCGATTTGCTGAAGCGCCTGCTCGTAGTCCGCCTCAACGCCAGACCGAAGCCCCAAGCTCTCCTGAACAAATTGGCTCGCTGGGTCGATTTCCACTTCGGGTTGAAAATGCCCTTCGAGGGAGACGGAACCGGGCGATGCTGCAAGCGAAGGCGATGTGTTAGGCCAGGAGGCCTCAAGGGCGTTCGAATGGCTGCTTCGCCCCGAAGTTCGACTCATGAATGCTATCAGCCCGTCCGCGGAGTCAAACCGCTTAGCCAGATTACGTGCTTTTATCGATTATCCAGAATCTCACCTGTGCGTCAACTATTCCGCGGCTATTGTGACGGATTTCTTACTGGAACTGGAAGTCTTTCCGCTGCAATGCTACCCTGTCCGGCCATAAACACTACGAAGGAACTCAGCCATGGAACGAAAGACAGCCGCTAATTTTGACCCGGAACTGCTCAAGCTGTTTGACCTTTATGTTCATGGCGGCGTTAGCCGGCGAGAGTTCCTGGACAAGGCTGCCCGTTTTGCCGTGGGGGGCCTGACGGCGGCTGCACTGCTGGAAAGCCTTAGCCCGAACTATGCCTGGGCGGAGCAGGTTCCCAAAGACGACGCCCGCATCCGGGGCGAATATATCCACTACGAGTCTCCAAAGGGCCAGGGCAAGATGAAGGCCTATTTTGTTGCTCCCGCAAAGCCCTCAAGCAAGCTGCCCGGCGTGGTGGTTATCCATGAAAATCGCGGGCTGAATCCCTACATTGAGGACGTCGCCCGTCGTCTTGCCGTCGCTGGCTTCCTCGCCATGGCTCCAGACGCGCTCACACCTTTGGGCGGCTATCCTGGAGACGACGACAAGGGCCGCGAGATGCAGTCCAAGCTCGACGGCGCCAAGATGATTGAAGACTTTATTGCTGCCGGCAACCAGCTCAAGTCCCGTCCGGAATGCTCCGGCAAGATCGGAGCCGTTGGCTTCTGCTACGGCGGAGGGGTGGTCAATACTATGGCAGTCCGCATGCCGGACTTGGCCGCCGGAGTTCCCTTCTACGGACGTCAGCCTGATGCCGCCGATGTTCCAAAAATTAAGGCTGCATTGTTGATCCACTATGCAGGCAACGACGAGCGCATTAACGCCGGGTGGCCTGCCTATGAAGCCGCGCTGAAGGCCGCCGGAGTGAAGTATTCCGGCTTTATTTATGATGGCGTGAATCACGGCTTCCACAATGACACTACGCCACGCTTTGACCAGGCTGCGGCCACGCTTGCCTGGGACCGCACCATTGAGTTCTTTAACAAGACACTGCGGTGAAGTGTTCTTTGTAATCAAAGAAACTTAGGCCTGTCACCCCCGAGCGGAGCGCAGCAGAGTCGAGGGGCCAGGCATTGCTTCTACTTCCGCCACGAAAACACTCTTTTTCCATTGTTATACTCTGCAGTTTTAGCTCAAGCTTCAAGTAAGGTGACTCAGCTCCAGATAGGTGAGACGATGCGCGGTACTCCCTGCTGTTTTCCTCTCTCGGTACGCACTTTCCTGTTTCTCATCCTGTGCGTCAGTCAGGCCCTGTCCGAGCCGGTCCCATTTCGCAGGGCCATCGAACTGGCGCTGGCACGCGCCGAGGTTTCCAGCCCCGCCGTCGCCGATCAGCAGCGCGCCCGTGCCGCGGTTCAGGAAGCGCGCAGCGCCTATCTCCCGCACCTCACGGTCGGCTCGGGACTGGGCGCAACCTACGGATATCCGCTCAGCATCGAAGGCTCGGCGCCGTCGATCTTTAATGTGAACTACCAGTCCACCCTCTACAACGCTTCCCAAAAAGCGCTCACGCAGGCAGCCCGCGAGACTTTGCGGGCACAGGACTGGACCATTGAAGACGCGCGCCGCAATGCCGCTCTCGAAGCCGCAACCACGTACGTTCACCTGCACAACCTGGAATCCAGCCGCAGGGCGCTCCAGCAGCAGTCACAGGAATCCTCGCAACTCATCGGGGTGATGGAAGCGCGCGTTCGCGAGGGCGTTGAAGCCCAGATCGAGCTGACCCGGGCGCGATTGTTAGATGCACGCACTCGCATGGCGCTCGTGGATGCCGAAGGCGGGCTGCGCGTGCTCCGGTCACGGCTGGCGCAGTTGACCGGGCTCGCTCCCGCTGCGATTGAAATTGTTCCTGCATCGATTCCTGCCCTGCCGCAGCCGGAGACGCAGCAGGATGTGGTTGCACAAGCCCTTGCTGCCAGCGCTGAAGTTCGTGCTGCCGAGCAGCAGGCACGTGCTCAGGAGCTGCGTGCTGAAGCTGCCCGCAAGGCGCGATATCCCTCCGTCGATCTGGCCGCGCAGTATGGCCTCTTCAGCCGAATCAACAACTACGACGAGTTCTTCCAGCGCTTCCAGAGCAACAACGCTACTATCGGCCTGGCGATCCGCTTTCCTTTCCTCGATTACACCCAGAAAGCTTTCGCCGAAGTGGCGGACGCAGAAGCCCTGCGTGCCCGCCAGCAACTTGACCAGGTGCGCGAGCAGGTTGCCACGGAAACATTGCAACTGACGCAGACAGAAAATCAGCTCGCCATTGCTGCGGAAGTAGCCGATCTCGATCGCCAGTTGGCGCAGTCCAATGTGGACGCCACGCAGCAACGAATCGAAAGTGAAGCTCCTCCCGCCAGTGGGATGCGCCCGGTGAGCCCGCGCGATTTACAGATGGCACGAATCGAGGCGGAGCAGCGCATAGTGGCGGCCCTGGACGCCGGCTTCCAGTTGCAACGCGCGCGCCTGCAACTGCTGAACGCGATCGGCAAGTTGCGGGAATGGGCATTAGGAAACTGACCATGTTTCGGATGGCAAGTCGGATGCCCGAGGGCGAGAACCCCTGTCCCGATGCTACTATGATCTAGGGAAACGCTATGCCGCTGAAGACGTTACTGCTGAATCCTCCTTCGTTTGAGAATTTTGATGGCGGCGCCAGTTCGCGTTGGCCTGCTACGCGCGAGATTGAGTCCTACTGGTACCCGGTGTGGCTCGCCTACCCGGCGGGAATGCTGGAGGGTTCGCGGCTGGTGGACGCTCCTCCGCACCACATCAGCCAGGACGATACCGTGGAGATGTGCAAGGATTTCGAATTCCTGGTCCTGTTCACCAGCACGCCCGGCTTCCGCGGCGATACCCTTTTGGCGGAGCGGATCAAGGAAGCAAATCCCAAAATCAAGATTGCCTTTGTAGGGCCGCACGTTACCGTACTGCCTGAGGAGACGCTGCGCGACTGCCCGGCCATCGACTTCATCGTCCGCAAGGAATTCGACTATGCGGTTCGCGACTTCGCCAACGGCAAGCCTCTGGAGGAAATCGGCAGCGCCTCTTATCGTAAGAACGACCAAGTGGTACACAACCCGGAAGCGCCGCAGATTACGGACCTGGACTCGCTGCCGCACGTAACCGACATCTATCGCCGCGACCTGGACATCAAGCGCTACAACGTGCCGTTCCTACTGCATCCCTTCGTCGCGCTCTACACCACGCGCGGCTGTCCCGCGATGTGTACCTTTTGCCTCTGGCCGCAGACCCTGAGCGGGCACCCGTGGCGCAAACGCAGCAGTGACGATGTGGCTCGCGAGATGGCCAAGGCTAAAGAATACTGGCCCTGGGTGAAGGAATTTTTCTTCGATGACGACACCTTCAACATCCAGAAGGCCCGCACCATCGAGCTGTGCGAGAAGCTGAAGCCGCTGAAGCTTACCTGGTCCTGCACCTCGCGCGTTACCACGGACTACGAGACACTGAAGGCCATGCGCGACTCCGGGTGCCGCCTGCTGATTGTGGGCTACGAGTCGGGAGATCCGCAGATTCTCAAGAACATCAAGAAGGGTGCTACTGTGGAACGCGCCCGGCAGTTTACTAAGGACTGCCACAAGCTCGGTCTCAAAGTTCATGCCGATTTCATTCTGGGATTGCCCGGAGAGTCACGCGAGAGCATCCGCCGCACTATCGACTTTGCCAAGGAACTCGACACGGAGACCATTCAGGTCTCTGTCGCCCATGCCTATCCCGGCACGGAGATGTACGACTGGGTGGTGCAGAACAACTTTTTGCGCAAAGACCAGCCCATGGCCGACGCGGGTGGGCACCAGTTGGCGCACATCGAGTATCCCGGCCTGCCTGCGGACGAAGTCATGGAAATGGTCCATCGCTTCTACGATGAGTATTATTTCCGTCCCAAGGCGGTGTTCCGCATCGTGCGCAAGGCTGCCTTCGACTCCGACGAGCGTAAGCGTCTCTACAAGGAAGCACGCGCATTCCTGAAGCTGCGCAAGAGCCGCCAGAAATACGTAAAGGAGCAGCGCGCCAAGGCGTCCACAGCGCCCGTGGGGGTCTGAGCTTGCCCGAGGTGGGGGGCGGGTTTTTCTCCGCCGAAAAGCCATTCTTATTGTTGTCATCCCGAGCGAGCACAAGCGACCGTAGGAGTGAGTGCGCGTCGAGGATCATGCCGTGATGCTCAAAAAGCAGCACGGCTTCAGTGCCACACGAAACTTGTGACTATCCGGCAAAAAGCAAACATGGTGGGCGTCGCCGTGTTCGCCGCCTGCGGAGACGTGGCTCTGTCCCGTGGCATGAAGTCCCTTGGAACGGTTTCGCTGGCCAACTGGACGGATGCTTTTTGCGCCATCCTGAATCCCTGGGTTGCGCTGGGAATCCTGTTGCTGATGGCCTTTTTCGCCGCCTACCTGGCGGCGCTCTCCTTTGCCGACCTTACCTATGTGCTTCCCGCCACTTCAATCAGCTATGTGCTCATGGCGGTCCTTGCGAAATTTCTTCTCAATGAGCAGGTCCCTGCGACTCGCTGGGCTGGTATCGCGCTCATTGTTGCCGGGGTGGGATTCATCGCCGGCAGCCCCGCCAACACTCACAAGGACAGCCCTTCATCGACGCACCTCGCGCAATCAGGCCGCTCCGTGGCGGGAGACGACTGATGCAGGCGCTCTACACCTGGGGAAGCATCGCCGCCGTAGTGGTCGCTTCCACCGCCGGGGATGTACTCATCTCCCACGCCATGAAGCGCGTGGGGAACGTGGGAGCACTCTGGCGCGCGACCGGGCTCACCGGCGTGGCTTCACGGATGCTGCGCACCCCAACTCTGTGGCTAGGCATCGCGTGCATGGCAACTGCATTCTTTGCCTTGCTCACGGCACTATCCTGGGCTGATCTGAGCCTCGTAGGACCAGCTTCCGCATCGCTGACGTTCATCTCGAACGCCGTCGCCGGGAAGTTCCTGCTCAAGGAAAACGTAGATCGCCGCCGCTGGATGGCAGCATCGCTAGTTGCGGCGGGAGTTGCGTTAGTGGCGCTTTAAGCAGTCCATGCCTCAGTGCTGATTACTGTCCAGCACCCTCATCAATCCCCGTGCCGGCAAATCTTTGACTAGAAACTCTCCGCGCTTGCCCGCCGCTTGTGCAACGGCTTCCGCCGCCAGATATCCGCTGCGAACAGCGCCTTCCATGGTCGCGGGCCATCCCGTGGCGGTCCAGTCACCCGCGAGAAAGACCCTCGGCCATGCGGATGCCGCTGCCGGTCGATACGTGTCCGCTCCCGGCAACGGCGCATAGGTGGCATGAATTTCCTTGATTACGGCGGCCTTCAGCACCAGCGCTTCCCCGGCGGCAGGGAAAAAGTCTTTCAATTCAGCCAGCGCTAGTTCCAGTATCTCGTTTCTCGACTTCTCCACCAGCGACCTCGACGCGCTGACTACCAGTTCCACGTAGGATTTTGCCTCGCCCATCTCGCGAACGTCTTTTTGAATTCGCGATTTGTGGAACATCCATTGAATGGTGCGGTCGAGCAGCACTGCGTGATCAAAGTCGGTGATCTCGCGATCGAACCAGAGGTGAATACCCGTGATGGGCGATGCTTCAAAGCGCCCCAGCATCCTGCGCAGAGGCTCGGCTTCAGGGCCTTCCGGCAAGATTGCTCCCAGCCCCTGAAATGGCAATGCCAACACCGCAAACTCTGCCACGACTTCCCTGTTGTCGATGCATAGCACCGTGCTGTGCTGTCCTGTGCGAACGGCGTTAATGGATGACCTCAAATGAATCTCGCCGCCGCGCGCGAGAATGTATTCACCGGCTGCTCCGTAGAGGTCCGTGAGAGGGATTGCAGGGACCCCCATGCGCCCCGCCTCTGCTGACTTCAGGAACGATTCGCGAAACACCTGTGCAGCGTAGCGGACGGAGATGCGCTCCAGGTCTTCATTCAGTGCGCTCACAAGAACGGTTTTCCAGAAGCGCTCAATCGCGCGCTCCGTCTGTTGTTTGGCGCGCAGCCATGCCAGAAAATTCCGCTGTCCATCCGGCGGAAGCTTGCCCATCAATTCCAGCATTGCCTTAGCAATGCCAAGCTTGTCCCGCAGTCCCAGGGCTTGAAAGCGAAGAAATGCCGGCGTCAGGTGAAACGGCGCAGGAAGCCCCGACGGCGACAAAACCGAGGCGCGTCCTCCCGGCTCCAGAAACATCAATCGGTCATACCACCGGATACGGTCTTCAACTCCCGTCCGCCGGTACAGGTCGATCAGGTTGGTACAACAGCCAAGCAGGACGTGCTGACAGTTATCCAACACCTCGCCGGTCCCGGGATGCTCATAGGAAGAAGCTCGTCCACCGAGATAAGGACGCCGCTCGAACAACTGGACACGAAATCCGGCGTCAGCCAGGGCGCAGGCCGCCGCCAACCCCGCTAGTCCGCCGCCGGCGATGGCCACCGTGGGAGAGGAGGACGCGCGTCTCATGAAGCCAGCCGCTGCCAAAGTCCCTTGGAAAGCACGGAAAGTTTCTCTGCCCGTGAAAGACGGATCTTGCCTTCCGCGAGCACATCAAAATTGCGGGCGGTAATTTTGTCCAGTAGGCGGCGGTAAATCTCCACCAGCGTCCACAGCGCTGGCTGGGAATCTTTACTGATCATGGGCAGCAACTCTGTCGCCGAGCGATAGAACTCGCGGGCACGTTCCGCCTCCATTGCCAGCAACGGTCGCAGATTTGAAGATGCCCCGCCATTCTGGAAGGCCTGGGTACTGATGCCGAACTGCAGAAGGTCCGCTTCGGGCAGGTAGATTCGACCAAAAGATGCGTCTTCCTTTACGTCGCGAATAATGTTCGTGAGTTGGAAGGCAATGCCTGTGCGTTCCGCCAGGCGTTCCGCGGAAGGATCGCTATATCCGAAGATGCGAATAGAAACCAATCCCACCACCGACGCCACGTGATAGCAGTAGTGGTACAGCTCATCGAAGCTGCGAAACAGTACCTGCGGCGCCGTGGTCTTACTGTCCGTGCTCCCGCTTATTCCCGCTGGAGCAATGTCCATGGCCGTGCCCTCCACCAGCTTGTCGAGCAGCGTTACCGGGATGTCGAAGCGCCGGCTGGTATCCGCCAGCGCCATCAGCACAGGGTCGTCCGTCGCCCCACCGTCGATCACGTGGTGCATCCCATCAAGCCATTGCTCCAGGCGCGTCCGCTTTTCGTTTTCCGGCAGCTGCGGGTCGTCGCTGATGTCGTCAGCATGACGCATGAAGGCATATACCGCGCAGATTGCGTCGCGTTTGGCGCGCGGCAGCACCAGAAAGCCGTAGTAGAAGTTTTTGGCGGAAGTTCGCGTGATGTGGCGGCAGACTCCATAAGCCGCGCTGAGTTGCATTGGCGCGATCTTAGCGGCGTGCCCGGTCTTGGTTGCGCTTCTCATGCAATGCAGAGATTGTAGTCCACGCGCGATCTTGCCAATACACGAACAGAATGGCGATGAGAAGATGCAAAGACGAAAAGTGCAATCAGCCGTTCCGGGACTTGCGAACAATCGCGCGCGCCAGCAGCAAAAGCTTGCGGGACTTCGACAGAGACGGCCTCCGCCGCAACACGTCGTAGCCCAGGCGCTCAATTGCTCGCAGGATCTCCTGACCACCGCGGGTGAAGAGTTCCAGGTCAAGAGCCAGTTCGGCATCCACGCTGCCCGCCAGCGGCAAGCCGCGCTCGAACCAGGCACGCGCACGATCCACTTCGAACTTCATCAGCGCGCGAAATTCTGGCGTGCTCTGCCGTTTGGCGATCTGCGTCTCCGGCACTTTGAAGCGCTCCAAATCTTCTAGCGGGAGATAGAGCCGTCCTTTTCCATAATCGGGAACAACGTCCTGCCAGAAGTTTGCCAGTTGCAGCGCCGTGCAGGTGTAGTCGGAAAGCGCCTGCCGCTCCGGATCGCGATAGCCGCATACATACAGCACCAGGCGCCCCACCGGATTCGCCGAGTAGTGGCAATACGCCAGTAGATCGGCAAAGCTGGAATAGCGCATCACCTGCTGGTCCTGGCGAAACGCTGTCAGCAAATCGGCAAATGGCTGGCGCGGAATGTCAAAGTGCGTAATGGTTTCTGCCAGCGCCACAAACACCGGATGCCGCGGAGCCCCTGCGTAGCACGCATCCAGCTCACGCTCCCACTCATCCAATAGGCGCAACGATTCCTGCGCATCACCAACCTCATCCGCCAAATCGTCTGCTATGCGGCAATAGGAATAAACGTTGTAGAAGTGCTGCCGCAGGCGCTGTGGCAGGAACCATGTAGCCACAGAAAAATTTTCGTAATGGGAACGCGCCAGCCGCGCGCAGTATTCACGCGCGGCCTCTGGTGAAACCGCCGCGCGCGGGTTGGAATATTCGGCAGGCAGGCCGGCAAACGCGACCGAGTTGGGTTGAGCCATCGTCAGCTCGGAATCTCTTTAGGTTCAGCTTGGCTGTTTCACAGCAACAAGCGCCGTAAAGAGTTAATCCCCGGGAATGATCGCCGTTTTGATGTCGCCGTTGCGATTCATCATGTGGCGGAGCACATGCTGGAGGCGTGACAGCGGCGCTTCACCGGTGATGAAGTCGGTGCCGCGAATCTTTTTTTCCGCAATCAGCGCAAACGCCTTGCGCACCGCTTCCGGAGTGTGATGGAAGGTGGCTTTGAGCGTCACCTCGGAGTAGTGCAGCCGGTCGGTATCCAGGTTGACTTTGGTTCCAGCGGCACACCCGCCGAAGAAGTTTACGGTGCCACCTTTGCGCACCATGTCAATCGACCACTCCCAGGCTTCGGGTCGCCCCACAGCTTCAATCACAACGTCCGCTCCACGGCGATCCGGAGAGAGAGCGCGTACGGCTTCCACGGGATCCTGCACTTGTGTGATCTGCACCACTTCGTCAGCGCCAAGATGCCGCGCGGCCGTCACCTGGGAATCGCGCTTGACCACCGCCACCACGTTGCAGCCGGTGAGCTTGGCAATTTGCACGAACATCAGGCCGATGGGCCCGCCGCCGATCACCACTACGGTATCGCCGATTTCCACTCCGGTTTCATGCAGGCCCCGCAGTACGCAGGCCAGAGGCTCTACCATGGCGGCCTCTTCAAAGGACACGCCGTTGGGAATGGCCAGCATGTTCAACTCTACAATCCGTCGCGGAATCTTGATGTATTCGGCATAGGCCCCGTTATTGAACAGCAGGTCTTCACACAGGTTTTCCTGGTGGCGCGAGCAGTAAAAACACATTTGGCAGGGCGCGGAGTTCAGCGCGACTACGCGCATGCCCTTCTTGAAGTGTTTTACCCCTTCGCCGACTTCCTGCACCACACCCGCCAGTTCGTGCCCGAACAGCGCCGGAGGAACAATCATCCGGGCGTGATAGCCGCGCTGGTACAACTTAAGGTCGGTACCGCAGGTAAGCGCCACCTGTACCTTAATTAAAACGTCTCCCGTATCCAGCCGGGGGATGGGCACCTGTTCGATCTTCACGTCCTCCTTACCGTAGAGGACCGCCGCTGTCATTTGTCCGTTCACTCTCGACTATCCTTCCGTCCCTGCCCGAACCAAAAAGGGCTGGTAAGATCACCCCTCATCCCGTCTGCGGATAAGGCCGTCATCACACCCCCGTGGCCCCAATACCCCACACTTACACCCCCGGCATTGCCGTCTGTCTAGCCTCTGATTTCCGATTGAATAACGAGCTTCATGGAGTCGGATTGCGGGTGAGCAGCCAGGATCAGTGCCTGCACTGCCTCCGAGAGTGGAAAGCGATGGCTGATCAGCCGCTCCAAATCCATTTCTCTACGAAATACAAATCCCACCGCATCCTCCTGTAAATCCACAGATGCGCTGTAGGAACCCAGCAAAGTCTTTTCATCAACACAGATTGCGGAGGGATCGATGACGGCCTCTCCTCGTACCGTCTGCGCGAACAGGAGAACCCTGCCACCGGGACGCGCGCAATCCATTGCGGTGCGTACCAGCCCATTCCCCGCCGCTGCCAAAATCACTGCATCCGCTCCGCGTCCTTCGGTAAGGCGGCGCGTTTCGTCCGTGGTACTCGCCTGCGATGCGTCAATGGAATCCCGCAAGCCGAGGCCACGGGCTATTGTAAGCCTTGGAGAGAATAAATCGGAAGTGATCACCTTCGCACCGGCGCGCTGCGCCAGCACTCCCAGAATAATTCCAATCGGCCCCTGGCCAATCACCAGCACCGTTTCCCCCGGCTGGAGGCGCAGTCCCTCAATTCCCTTCATACAGGTATTCACCGGCTCAATGAAGGACGCCTCCTCGAAAGTGACATGCGAGGGAATCTTGACCAGTCCGCTGCGTACAATCCAGTCCATCACCCGAACATACTCGGCAAAACCGCC
>JBFXAV010000028.1:0-10782 GCA_050183935.1 Candidatus Korobacteraceae bacterium
GCGCTGTGTTTTCCGGCGTCAGCAAAGCAATCTCCATGCTCACTCCTTGCAGCAGCAAAGCGACATCCTTACCCAGCGCCTCCGTCGCCACGGGCGTAGTAACAGCCAGGTTGCCTTCGCGGTGGACCACAGTCAGCACTCGATTGCCTGGGAGTTGATACCTGCCGGTGAACCCATCCAGAACTTCCGCCGATAGTTTTGTGGCGTTTCGCTTGGACTGTGGGGGTTTCAAGTCAGGAACATAGAGTGCTGCCACCCCAAGCGCGATTTTTTCGGGCAACGCCTGGGTGGCGTTCGTCAGGACGATGATGGTCAACCGGTCATCGAGAAATCGCAGGATCTGTGAGCGGAATCCGAACATGGTTCCGGCATGTTTCACCTGCCTGTGCTTGCCCACCTTCCCCACTTCCCAGCCGAAACCATAAGGCCTTTCGGAGCCGTCGTTGAGCTTCACCGGAGTCCATAGGAGTTCGCGCTGCTGCGCCGAGAACACCTCGTCCGAATACAAAGCAGCATCCCATTTGGCGAGATCAAGAACGCTTGAGAGAAATGCGCCACTGGGCCGCACGCCGGGCATAATCTGCGCATTCCGGTACTTGTTGTTGTCCATCCAGTGATAGCCGCTTGCGCGATGCGGAACCAATTCTTCGGCGGTGGTGGTGCGAGTCGCGCTCATGCCCAGCGGCTCGAAGATGCGCTTTTGCAGGTATTGCGGCCAGGGGATTTGCGCCGCCCTGCTAATGATTTCAGCGAGTACAAAGTAGCCAAGGTTGCTGTATTGCCATTTCTCGCCTGGTTCGAATGAAAGCGGCATGGAGTATGCGGCTCGGATTGCATCTATTTCGCTCTGCGCCTTCAACTGCAAGCCTGGCGTATCTCTCACCAGTCCGGAGGTATGTGTCAACAGATGCCGAACTGTAATGGCCTGCCACGCTGCTGGCGCGTCCCCGATGTACTTCGTAATCGAATCATCAAGACCGATCTTGCCTTCCTCACCCAAGAGCACGATACCGGCTGCGATGAACTGCTTGCTGACGGATCCGATCTGGTAGACCGTCTCTGGCGTCGCGCGTGTGCCTAGCTCCAGGTTGGCTACTCCGTAGCCCTTCACCTTTACCGCTTTGCCATCCTTCAAAACGGCCAGGGACAGGCCGGGGATGTGCTGCCTGCTCATCTGCGCTGCAACGTAGTCATCAATCTCGTCGGCGCGAGCTCCGCTGATTGCAGCCACGCACAACACAAGACCCAAAAGATTCATCCACATGGAGCGCGCAGTCCAGCGCCGAGAGGGGTTCCGTTGAATCCCTATCCAATACCACTGTTTGACCAAGTACCTTCGCATAGCTTGGGAATACGCATAGCTGGGACAAAAGTTCCCAAAGGTTTTTCGGGCCCCGGTGTCTATTGTGAGAAACACTCAGGTGCTTTGCTAAACTATCCAACATGGCGGAGATTCGTCGCAGGCAGGCCGTGACCACAACCATTGGCGGTGTGCGCGTGGGCAGTGATGCCCCGGTGGTGGTGCAGTCGATGACGAACACCGACACCGCCGATGTAAAGGCCACCGTCGAGCAGACTGCTGCTTTGGCACGAGCCGGATCCGAACTGGTGCGCGTCACGGTGAATAATGATGCCGCTGCTGCCGCGGTGCCACGCATTGCGGAAGAACTCGACCGGCTGGGCATTTCCGTTCCCATCATCGGCGATTTCCATTACAACGGGCACATCCTGCTCAAGAAGTATCCGGAGTGCGCTCGCACTCTGGCGAAATACCGCATCAATCCCGGCAACGTCAGCGTAGGCCGCCGCGATGATGACAACTTCCGCACCATGATTGAGGTTGCGGTAGAGTACCAGCGCCCGGTGCGCATTGGCGTGAACTGGGGATCGCTTGACCAGGCGTTGCTGACCCGCATGATGGATGACAACGCTCGCCTGCCGGAGCCTCTCGACGCGCGCGACGTCACCATGGAAGCCATGGTGGTCAGTGCACTCAACTCCGCTGAGCGCGCCGAGCAGTATGGCCTGCGCCGCGACCAGATCATTCTGAGCGCCAAGGTCAGTGGAGTGCAGGACCTGATCGATGTTTACCGCAACCTGGCCGCTCGTTGCGACTACCCGCTCCACCTCGGACTGACCGAGGCAGGCATGGGAGCCAAGGGCATCGTGGCCTCTACAGCAGCGCTAGGCGTGCTGCTTCAGGAAGGGATCGGCGACACCATCCGCGTATCCCTCACGCCCGCTCCCAACGGCGACCGCAGCGAAGAAGTCCGGGTAGCGCAGCAGATTCTGCAATCTTTGGGTATTCGCAGCTTCCTGCCGCAGGTGACGGCGTGCCCAGGCTGCGGCCGTACGACCAGCACATTCTTCCAGGAGATGGCACAGCAGATCCAGAACTACATCCTGCAGCAGATGCCAGAGTGGAAGCTGCGCTATGAAGGCGTGGAAGAGATGAAGCTTGCGGTGATGGGGTGCGTGGTGAACGGCCCCGGCGAATCCAAGCATGCCAACATCGGTATCTCTCTTCCCGGGACTTTTGAAGAACCCAAAGCTCCCGTGTACGTCGATGGACGGCTTTTTACCACACTGCGCGGCGATCACATTGTCCGCGAATTCATTACGATTCTTGATGAGTACGTGGAGTCGCACTACGCGGCCAAAGCGGAAGCCGTCAGCAACTAGACTCCCCTATCGGACTCGAGCAACAAATCCCCCTGGGAACAATGCCGCCCGGACTTCTTGCCGGTGTTGGCGCCACTGCTCTCTACTGAAATACCATCACCGCCCAGTATCCGCCACTCGGAAGCTTTGGGCTTTTCTGGAAACAGACTGCAACTGCGTAGCGGGACAAACCGGGATAGTCGGCGATTTTGCGCCACTCGGATGGAAGACCACCGATTTCCGCGCCGCTGAAGGCCGCGGAGCCTCCTGCACCAAAGAGATTTTTGGCCTCGCTGGTGCTAAGCGTTCCGGTGCTTGCCATGCGGCACGCGGCCTCGCGCAATCCGCGAACCTGCTCGCGCTGCAATGGCTTTTGACCGGACTTCCGCCGCAACTGTTCGAACTCACGGACCAACAGGGCCTCCGCACTTTCCGCCGTTTGAAACGCAAGGCGACGGGCGAAGTTTTGCGTAACCCATAACTGCTCGTGGCGCAGCACTATGCCAATGCCCACGGCGGTAAAGTCGCGGTGAAGGATGTTGGCGCGGTGCCCAGGAGAATTCATCAATCCCCGGTGAATCGCCAGTACGTCGGGACCAAAGGCGACGTTCTCGCCACTGCGGTCGAAGCGGATGCCTGCTTCCGCCATGCGCTGCGGAAGCTCGGGTTCGCTTGGGAGTCCATGCGAGAGCAGGCGCTGCTCCGCCATTCGTAGCGAATGCGCGCGCGAAGACTGCACCAGCCGCTCATCCGGGGCAAACGCTGGAAGCCCTTGCTGAATGCGCTCCTGGTTGAGCAGCCGAGTCAGCTCGCGCTCGGCTTCGTCCTGGAAGCCGTCTTCAACGTTCTTCTGTGACGGATTTGCAGTCTCGGCGACGGCGCCTTGAGGTTTTTCCGGCAGCCTGGCTACGGCGCGCGCTACAAGCTCCGGCCACCCACCCAGCGCAAGCAATAGAAGCAATAGGGTGGCTCCGGTTAGAGCGCCTCGTGAGTTTTTCCAAAGTTTTTTCTGAAGCATATATACATTGTCGAGACAGGAATATCTTTGCTTTTTCTTCGTATGGCCCTAGAATCCTTTTTACACTGCTTACTGAGGATTAGATTTGCCTTTCAACTCTGTATTCCTGGTTATTGTAGGCCTTGCGCTGGGTGTTCTGCTCACCTGGCTGTTTTTGCGGTCGTCGTCTGCCGCCATCTCCGCCCGCCTGGCAATCACCCAACAAGACCTGGCCAATACTCGCGCCGCGCTTCACGAGCAACGACAAGCCCTGGCACAGGCTGGTATTGAAAAGGCTGGCCTGGAGTCGCGGTTGACCGCGGAGCGCAAGAGCTCCGAAGAAAAGCAGGCACTGCTGACCCAGGCGCGGGACGAGTTGCGCAACGCATTCAACTCGCTCGCGGCTGACGCGCTTAAGAACAACAATGAAGCCTTCCTCCAACTGGCGCAGCAGAAGTTTGACGGGCTGCAGAAACAGGCGGCAGGAGACTTGGAGCAACGCAAGATTGCGGTGGAAACGCTGGTGGCTCCGCTGACGGAAGTCCTGCAACGCTACGATAAGAACGTAAGCGCGATGGAGCAGGAACGCCAACGAGCTTATGGCGAATTGAGCACTACGCTCAAGGTTGTCCATGAAGCGCAGCACACGCTTCGCCAGGAAACTGCAAACCTTGTGGCTGCCCTGCGACGCCCCGGCGTGCGCAGCCGCTGGGGCGAAATGACGCTGCGCCGGGTGGCGGAGCTGGCAGGCATGTCTGACCGCTGCGACTTCACCGAGCAGGCCACCATCGCCACCGAAAATGGCAGCATCCGCCCGGATATGCTCGTCCACCTCCCGGGTGATGTGGTGGTTCCGGTTGATGCCAAGGCTCCACTGGATGCGTACCTTGACGCAGTCTCCGCTTCATCGGACGAAGATCGCAAGCGCAGTCTTGCGCGCTACGCGACCCATGTGCGCGGACACATGAATACGCTTGCAGCCAAGGATTACTCCGGGCAGTTTGAGATTACTCCGGCTTTTACAGTCCTGTTTCTTCCCGGCGAGCCTTTCTTCAGTGCCGCCGCCGAGCAGGATACCGGACTCGTGGAGGATGCAATCCAAAGCAAGATTCTGATCGCCACTCCGGTAACGCTGGTGGCGCTTCTCAAGGCAATTGCGCATGGGTGGCGGCAGGAGAAACTCGCAGAAAGCGCGCAGGCAGTCAGCCTGCTCGGCAAAGAGTTGTATGAGCGCCTGATGGGTTTTGCCCAGCACCTGGATGGCGTGGGAAAGTCTCTTGACGGCGCGGTGGAGTCCTACAACAAAGCTGTGGGATCGCTGGAACGTCGCGTGATGGTGTCCGCAAGGCGCTTCCGTGAGCTGGGCGTACAAGCCAGCGACGACCTGCCAGAGCCGCGCCAGATAGACCGTAGCGCCCGCGCAGTGGCAGCCGCTTTTGGGCAGGCTCCGCTTACGCTGGCCACTTCTGAAGAAGCACCCGAAGAACAATCCCTAAAAGAATAGGTTTCTTAAAATTCCACCAATACGTCTTCGCCTTCGGTTCTGATGGGATAGATCGGCACTGCGAACTCTGCTCCGAACCTGCACGCGCCGGTTTTGGCGTCGTATTCCCAGCCGTGCCATGGGCAGACGACTTTTCCGTTCAAGACCACACCCTGACCGAGCGGGCCTCCATGATGGCGGCACATGTTGTCCATGGCGGAGAATTCTCCATCAGCATTGGCCACACATATTGTCTTTTTCCCTACCGGAAATTCTCGCGCCTCATTCATCGCCGGAAGCTCGCTTACTGTCCCGATCTTTATCCATTGCGCCACTCTGTCGTTCTCCATTCGCTCGAAGCGATCTTCTGTTTTTTACCACAACCATGGGCTCGCTTATGCCGCTTCACTCATCCAAGGTGAACGTCACTTGCCCATCTGCTCTCCAGCATGGGAAGCTATTGAAGAGCTTTATTTTTTGAGGAGCACTCATGACTTTACCTAAGCGTCCGCTGGGTTCGAGCGGAATGGAAATTACTACGGTGGGTTTTGGCGCGTGGGCCATTGGTGGCGGCGGCTGGTCGTTCGGCTGGGGTCCGCAGGACGATGCCGAATCCGTGGCCACTATGCGCCACGCGCTGAAACTCGGTATCAACTGGATTGATACCGCTGCGGTGTACGGCCTGGGCCACTCTGAAGAAGTGGTGGGACGACTGCTGCGCGAGTTGCCCGTTGCCGAAAGGCCGCTGGTGTTCACCAAAGGCGGCCTGCGCTGGGAGGACAGCGACCGCATGAAGCCTCCTGTCCGCGTGCTCAAGCCGGACTCGATTCGCTTTGAGTGCGAAGCCTCCCTTCGCCGCCTGGGCGTGGAGCGAATTGATCTTTACCAGTTCCACTGGCCCGATGATTCGGGAACTGCCATAGAAGACTCCTGGGCTACGATGCTCGAAGTTGTGAAGGAGGGGAAGGTCCGCGCGGCTGGTGTCTCCAATTTCAAAGTTGACCTGCTGGAGCGCTGCGAGGCCCTGGGACACGTGCACTCCCTGCAACCGCCTTTTTCGCTGATCCGCCGCGAGTACGCCGAGCGGGAGTTGCCGTGGTGCTCCGAGCACAACACCGGTGTGATCTGTTACAGCCCGATGCAATCCGGAATTCTTACCGAAGGTTTTAGCGCCGAGCGCGTGCAGGCAATGGCTTCCGATGACTGGCGCCGCCGGGGCCCGGAGTTCCAGTCGCCGTTGCTGGAGCGCAACCTTGCTCTTCGGGATGCTCTGCGTCCCATCGCCCAACGGCACGGCACGACCGTTTCCGCGATAGCGATTGCCTGGACGCTGCAATGGCCTGGGATTACGGGGGCGATTGTCGGCGCCCGCTCTCCCGCGCAAATTGAAGGCTGGATTGGCGGCGGATCATTACAGCTCACGCCTCAGGATCGGGATGAAATTTCGGCGGCGATTACCCGCAGCGGAGCCGGCAAAGGTCCAGTGACACCGGCGCTGGAGAAGGTGAGCTAGTCCGCGAAATGGCATGGCGGCGGACAGCCTTCGTCCGCCGCTTTTTCGCTCACGCTGCGTTCCCAGCCTTAGCCACCAATGACTGAACCAGTTCCTTGAACACACGGCCGCGATGCTCGTAGCTCTCAAACTGATCGAAGCTGGCGCAGGCGGGAGCGAGTAAAACAACCTCCCCTGGGGCGGATGAGGCAGCGGCTCTCTTCACCGCAACTTCGAGCGTACCTGCGCGGACGACTTCTGCGGCTTCTCCGATCTGCGATTCAATTTTCTCCGCTGCTGCGCCGATGGTGTACACGCGCGCGGCGCGCTCCCGCAGCAGGGGGGCAAGCACGGAATAGTCGGAACCTTTATCCTTGCCGCCGAGAATCAGATGAACGTTTGCCGGGAACGACTCCAACGCCTTGATGGTGGCGTCTACGTTGGTTGCCTTGGAGTCGTTGTAGTATTGAACTCCGCCGACGGTGGCGACGTACTCAAGCCGATGCTCCACGGCGCGGAAGCCACGAACAGCGGCGCGTATCTGCGCTGGCTGGCAGCCCGCAAGCATCCCCGCACAAACCGCAGCCAGAACGTTTTCCAGGTTGTGAGCACCCTTGAGAGGAATCTCCCCGACAGGGAGCACGACGGTGCTGTCTCCAGAGCGACGGAACAGCACGTTGCCATCGCGCACGAAGGCCCCTTGCTCCACTTCCCGCTTGCGGCTGAACCAGCACACCTGCGAACGCAAACCATCGGCCATGCGCACGCAGTTGGGATCGTCCGCGTTCAGCACGGCCCAATGCGCGGCGGTTTGGTTTTCAAAGATGCGGCGCTTGGCCGCGATGTAGGCTTCCATGCTGCCGTGACGGTCGAGGTGGTCCGGGGTAATGTTCAGAACGATGGCGATTTCAGGACAGAAGCGCTCGATGGTCTCCAGTTGGAAGCTGGAAATTTCCAGCACGTTCCAACCATCGCGCGTGGAGCTGGCCGCCAGCGAGATGGCCGGAGTTCCAATGTTCCCTCCCACCAGAGTCGGGCGATCCGAAGCAGCAAGAATTTCGCCCGTGAGCGCGGTCGTCGTGGTCTTCCCGTTGGAACCCGTGATGCCGATGATGCGGCCCCGGAGAAAGCGCGAGGCCAGTTCCACTTCTCCGATCACCGGAATGCCATCGTGGCGAGCGTGCGCTAGTTGGGGAACGCTAAGCGGAATTCCCGGGCTGAGAACGATCAGGTCCTGCTGCTGAAAGGTCCTCTCACCGTGGCCCCCGGTTTCCACTTCAATGCCGGCATCGAGCAGGTGAGGAATTTCTTCGCGCAGGTGCTCCTGCGACTTGGAATCGGAGACGGTAACCCGTGCTCCATGCTCTTGCAAAAACAGGGCAGCGGCCACTCCCGACCGGCCCAGGCCGGCTACCAGAACACGCTTCCCACGAAGATCCAAAGGCTCAGGCATGGGGCCTATTTCACCACAGAACGGGCACGCGCACCCAGAGAGAAAATAGACAGGGAACGGTGTTCCTAGCGAAGCTTCAGTGTTGTCAGCGCAAACAAGGCGAACACCAGCGAGGCGATCCAGAAGCGCACGATAATCTTCGACTCCGACCACCCCAACAACTCGAAATGGTGGTGCAACGGAGCCATCTTGAAGATACGTTTCTTGCGGAGCTTGTACGATCCTACCTGAAGCATGACCGAGAGAGCCTCGATCACGAATACGCCACCGATGAAGGGCAGCAGCAGTTCCTGCTTGATGATGACGGCCACGGTACCAATGGCGCCGCCGAGGGCAAGAGAGCCAACATCGCCCATAAAAACTTCTGCCGGATGCGCGTTGTACCAAAGGAACGCGATGGCAGCGCCGACCATGGCGCCGCAGAAGATGGTCAGTTCCCCGACCTGGGGCATGCGCTGGAGCTCCAAGTAGTCCGCGAAGGACGCATGTCCGCTGACGTAAGTAAGAATTGTGAGCGCGCCTGCTGCGATGACCGTGCAGCCAATGGCGAGCCCGTCGAGCCCGTCGGTAAGGTTTACGGCATTGCTGGAAAAGGCCAGCAACAATGCCACGAATACCACAAAAGGAATAAAAGCCAGCGGCCACAGGTGAGCGTGGCTCAGCAACGAGGGAATCACCAGATCCGGCCTGACATCTTTCAGAAACGGGACAATAAGCGACGTTGAGTACAGGCCTTTGGTACGCAGGACCACCAGAGCACAGGCCAGCGCCGCTCCAATCAAAATCTGGAGCATCAGCTTGGTCCGGCCGTGCAAACCAAGGTTGCGATGATTAATTACCTTAAGGTAATCGTCCGCAAAACCCACTGCACCGAAGGCCGCCGTGGCCAGCACCGCCAGCCACACGTAAACATTGTGCAGGTCAGCCCACAGCAGTGTGGGCACCACAATGGCAATTACAATGAGCAGGCCGCCCATGGTTGGGGTTCCCGCTTTTTTCTGGTGAGCCTTCGGACCCTCTTCGCGAATGTATTGCGCAATCTGGAACTCGCGCAGGCGACGCACCACGATGGGCCCAACAATCAACCCGAGAAAGAGTGCCGTCAGGCTGGCGAAGGCCGTCCGAAAAGTGAGGTACCGGAAGATGCGAAACGGACTGAAATGCTCGAACAGTACCTGGTACAGCAGCCAATAGAGCACTCCCTACCCCTTACCCGCCGTAGTCATTGCGTGCGTTTTCATTGTTGAAATTTAGGACCTGACCCGGGAACTTTCCGCTCCTGCGGTGTGTGCTTCGTCCATGTCTCCAGTGCTTGTTCCAGACGCACTCCGCGCGACGCTTTCAGCAGAACCACGTCACCCGCGCGCGCGTTCTCCGCGAGCCAGTTGCCCGCGGCTTCGGGTGTCTCCAGATACTTCGCGTCTACACCGGCCTGGCGAGCGGCAGCGACCATCTCGCACGCATCACCGCGAACTCCCAGCAATACGTCGATTTTCTTTTCCGCCATGTGCCGACCAGAGTTGCGGTGTAACTCGGCGGAAGCATGGCCTAATTCAAGCATCTCCCCGGCAACCACAATCCGGAGGCCAGACGGTGAATCTCCCTCTTGCCGCGCAGGCAAGATGGCTGCCAAGGCATCGACCATGGAATCCAGTGCTTTTGGATTGGAATTGTAACAATCGTTGATAACGGTGACCCCGTTAACATCGAGGATCTGACCGCGTTTGTCGGGAGCAGCCAGCAGCAGCAGCGCGGCCACCGCCGCGTCCAGTGGAACGCCGCACTCCAGGGCAGCGGCAATCGCTGCCAGCGCGTTGTAGATGTTATGTTCGCCGAGCAGCGGCAGGCGAGCGGGGACACTGGCGCCGCCCACCACCACCTGAAAGGTTGCGCCGTCCTGCCCATGGTGATGAATATTTTCTGCCCGCACATTTGCCGGATGATGAATGGCAAACGTGATTACCTTGCCGGGAAAATCACGGCCGAACTGCGAAACATACTCATCGTCGGCGTTGAGAACGGCGACTCCTCCTGGCGGCAGGCCCTGAATGAGCTCGTACTTTGCGCGCGCAATCCCGGCAACAGACTCGAAAAAACCCAGGTGCACGGGCGCCACGCAGGTCACCAGGCCAATTTCCGGCTGGGCGATGCGCGCCAGCGCGGCAATCTCCCCGGAGTGCGACATGCCCATTTCCACGACAGCAACGTCATGCTCGGGCTCAAGCCGCAGCAATTGCATGGGCAGACCAAAGTGATTGTTGAGGTTTCCCTCGGACTTCAGCACATGGAGCTGCGTGGAAAGAACCTTTGCCAGTGCTTCCTTGGTCGTGGTTTTTCCCGCTGACCCTGTGACGGCAATCATCCGCCGAGACAGACTTGAAGGTGGCAACGTCGCCCACAATTTTCGAACTGCCGTACCGAGAGATTGCAGGGCTTGTAGTGTGTCCTCAACGACAAGGAGCTTGGCTGTCTCGGAATAGCGCAGCGCCTGCTCACGAGAAACAACCGCAGCAACCGCACCTGCGGCGAGCGCGTCATCCACATAGTCGTGTCCGTCGAGCCGCTCGCCGATGACAGCAAAATACAGGTCGCCGGGCTTGAGGGTGCGCGAATCAATCGAATAGCCCGTCGCCACCGCCTGCGGATCGAAACCAAACGGCGAGAGCGCACCTGCTCCAATGAACTCCGCGATCTTG
>JBFXAV010000029.1:0-10520 GCA_050183935.1 Candidatus Korobacteraceae bacterium
GGATTGGAAGGTCAAGCATGAAGCCTATTCGCAGGCCGCTAGCACGTTTGTTTTTTTCAAAGACGCTTGGCGAAACTACACCGCACATGCTCGCGGTAAATACCTTGAATGTGAGGCCGACACTATTTTCCGTAATGTCGGCCTATTTATGGCGAAGCTCGCCCAGATGGGTTTTAGAAGCACGTCGCTAACACCCGGTCCATGAGGTTGTGGTCGTCCCTGTTATTGAAGCGGAACGAAAACTCGTTAAGGTACAGGGGCAGGTACTTGGCGGAGACCTTATGAAACACGCCAAAAATGCCGCGCTTGAAAAGGGACCACACGTTTTCGCAACCGTTGGTGTGAACGTTTCCAGCGGCAACGTAGGTTTCGGCGTGCTTGACGGACTTGTGCGCGAACTCGGAACTGTCGAGCCATCCGTAAGCGGAAAACTCGTCAGTGTGAATCTCGGTGCCTTTGTGTGCGTGCAAGCGAATGAAGTCAGCCAGAGTGGTGGAGCAAACGTCTTCCACCACCTGCATACGGACGCGGCCTGATGTTCTCTCTTTTATCGCAACTACGGGAACTTTGGTGGCGGTGCTTCTGCCGCGTGGACCTTTGCCTTTGCCGCCTACATAGGTTTCGTCAACTTCAACGATCCCAGAGAACTTCTGGCAGAACTCGGAATCTTCCGACATAGCGACCCGAATCCGATGCGCCATATACCAAGCTGTCTTGTAGGTAGTGTCCAGTTCGCGCTGGAGTTGCTTCGCACTAACGCCCTTCTTGCCGGAGCAGATCAGGTAGATCGCCAGAAACCACTTTGTCAGGGGCAGGTGGGAATCGTGAAAGATGGTGCCAGTGGTCACGCTGTACTGGTAGCGGCAATCGATGCACTCATACAGGTGACGCACCTTGTCAGTTTTGCCTTTGGCATCAAACTTCATGACCCGCTCAGAGTCGCAGCGGATGCAGCGCAAGCCCTTGGGCCAGCGGATGCGCTCAAAGTGTGCAATGCAGGCTTCTTCGCTTCCGAACTTGTTAACAATCTCGAAAATGCTGGGCTGTTTCTTCATGGCAACTACCTACAGCCAGCATCATAGGAGAACTGCTATACTTTGTCAAGGGGATAATCGCCCCGGCGTTTTCCAAGTACAATTTGCAAGCCATGTTTACCGGGCTGATTGAGGAAGTCGGAAGGATCGCTGGCATTGTCACCGCCGAGGGCAAACGCCGGATCACCATTGACGCCCCGCGCACCAGCTCCGAGCTGAAGAAGGGCGACAGCGTGGCGGTAAGTGGCGTATGCCTGACTGCTGTCGAACTCCTGCCCGGGCGCTTCGGCGCTGATCTCGCCGAGGAAACCTGGCTGCGAACCTCGTTTTCCCACTTGCGCGAAGGCTCGCTGGTGAATCTTGAATTGCCGGTTCGTGCCAACGAACGGTTGGGTGGGCACATCGTTCAGGGACATGTAGATGGCGTGGGTACTTTCCTCGGACTCGAAAGCATTCCGGGGGCAGAAGACTTCTGGCTGCGCATCGAGCTTCCGGAAGCAATGGAGCGCTACGTGGTTTACAAGGGCTCGCTTGCTGTGGAAGGCATCAGTCTGACTGTAGCTTCGGTACAGGGCAGGCAGGTCACCATAGCAGTTATCCCGCACACCTGCGAGGCCACGAATCTTAAGTCCCTGCAGCCCGGCGGACCTGTGAACCTTGAAACCGACCTCATCGCCAAGTATGTAGAAAAAATGATCGGCGGAGAACGCGCCGAGGGAGCCCTCTCTCTGGAGCACCTGGTCCGACAGGAGTATTGACGATCTTTTCTGCGCTGGGGCCCTGCATCTGCCCTTCATCTAACTGCCCTCGGCCTTCCCTCGTCACCGTTAGCGAGGTCCTAAAGTCTGCTCAGGGCCGTTCGGCGGGCGCAAGGGGTCGAGATTCAGAGTGTCAAGTTCCAGGAACTCGCGCACAATCTCTTCCTCCGAGTTCCGCATTTCGCCAGGAGTTCCGAAGTAAACCACGCGTCCTTCGTGCAGGAACATCACACGATCCGCCAGCTTTTTGGCGAGCGCCATGTCATGGGTCACGACCACGCTGGTCAGTTTGAGCTGGAATTTGAGTTTCTTGATTAAGTTTCCCAGCAGCTTTGCCATGAGCGGGTCCACCTGCGTAGTGGGCTCGTCGTAAAGAACGCACTCAGGCTGCGCCGACAGTGCCCGCGCAATCGCCACGGAGCGTTTCATGCCGGTAGAGAGGTCTGAGGGCAACTGGTCGCGCATGGGCAGCACGCCTACCATCTCCAGCAAGCCATCCACCACCTGGTAGATTTGCGCTTCGTCCATGTCGCCGCGTTCTCGCAAAGGAAAAGCCACGTTCTCTCCTACGGTGAGCGAGTCGAACAGCGCGCCATTCTGAAACACCATGGTGACCTTCTTGCGAATGCGCTCCAGCTCCTGTTCCTGATAGTCGGTAATGTCTTCGTGAGCCACAATCACGCGTCCTGAGTCGGGCTTCAGGAATCCCATGATGTGGTGTAGCGATACAGACTTGCCCACGCCACTGCGTCCCAGAATGCAAACCGTCTCCCCGGCCTGGACCTCGAAGCTCACATGGTCAAGCACTCGCTTCTCGCCAAACGATTTGCTGACGTCCTGAAACTGGATGTAGGGAACAATGTCGGTCATGAGCGGAGGTTTCGCTGTGCTCGCTCCCAGTCTTCCGGGCTATTGAGATTGTCGAACATTGCGGGGTCAAATGCCAAGCGCGCAAGCTCGGACTCGTCAATGGCCAGCACCGGAACCGAAGCAAACAGCGCATCCACGCGGTAGCGTCCCGCTATAAGGGCCTGTTCTGCTATATCGGCAAACTCACGACGGTATACCGCGCAAAGCGGCTGCCAGCCCTGCCTGCTCTTGGGCACGGTTACGATGGCGTCTGACTGCTGAGCTGAACTCACCAGGAAGCGCAAGAACTTTTCGGCAATGAAAGGAACATCTACGGCGAGCACCAGGTTCAAGTCGGTGCTGCTGGTACGTAGTGCCGCGTGGATACCTCCCAGTGGGCCGCAGCCTGGAAGCAAATCCTCTACCACTGGCCCGAGCTTGGAGAGCTTGTCGCGCGGGCCCACAAGGTAGACATTCGGCGTTATGCTTCGCGCCAGCGCCAACACGTGCTCGGCCAGAGAGCGGCCATCGAGCTGCAAAAACGCCTTATCGGAGCCCATGCGCGAACTGTGGCCTCCGGCCAGAACGAAAGCGCTGATTTCAGAGGCGGGATTCACAGGCAAACTCGGCGAAGAGGCAATCATGAACACTATATAGGGATTCGGCGGTGAACAACTGAAAGCACAATGCACTGCAAATGGTTCCATTTTGCCGGGAAGACACTTGAGTACAGTCAGGGTTTTCCTTGATGACCGTGGTGAATGTGTCTAAAGTGCTTTGACCATCCTCGTGGAAGAGTCGCAGGATGTGCAAAGCAGCATCCCTCCAGCGCGCCCCGGGCGGGTGTTCTAACTCCAGCGAAGGGATTTTTCCATGAAGAATCTATCGGACGTTATACGCCAAAAAGAACAGGCTATTGCCCACCTGAATCGGGACCTCGAGGTTCTACGTGCTGCTGCCCGCTTACTCGGAGACGAAGAAGGGGAACAGTCGGCAGGAACGTCCTCCGCGCGCCCATCCGTTGCAGCGCTGCGGCAAGATCCCGCGCATTCTGTAGCCTCCGCAATCAGCTACGACGCAGGTTCCGACAGTGGCCTGAGACAGTTCCCGTAACCCACCACTTTCGATAAGAGGCCACCATGACCGGTTCAGTTGGTTTCAATGAAAGTGTCACAGGACAAGGAAGTCTGCCTCTTTCAATCCGGAGCCGCTCTTCCGCGCTTCCGGCAGCAGTTCGAGGCGCAATAGCAGAGGCAAGTGCGGGTGGCGGAATGCCTCTGCAATCGCTGGCCGATTCTGTGCAGATGCTTACGAGTGCGGATGGCGTCGCGATTGCCCTTGCAGAGGGTGATGCCGTTATATGCCGGGCATCAAGCGGCATTGCCCCTGAAATTGGCGTGGCGATCAATCCTGCGCACGGGCTCTCCGGCGAATGCCTTCGTACAGGTCTGGCAGTTCGCTGTGATGACACAGCCTATGATTCCCGTCTCGATCCAGATCTTTGCCGGAATCTGAATCTGCGGTCGATTCTTGTCCTGCCGCTGAAGCACAACGACAAGCTGGTGGGAATTTTTGAATGGTTTAGCAGCAAGCCACGGGCTATTGACGGACAGACTTTATCACTGCTGTATACATATGCCGAAGTCGCGACTGAGCTGGTCGCGCGGGCGGAGCCTGCGCTTGCAACTGCAGACAATGATGTGATGCTCGGAAGCGAAGCTCCTCTCCGCGCTGAGGAGCAGTCCCGCAAAACAGTTCAAATTGGTGTTGCCGCTGCGTTGATCGTGGCGGCCATTTCGGGGGCCTTGATTGCGAGGTCCTGGAAGAGCAGTAGCTCGACCAGTGACTCGATGGCAAAGGGACGTTCCGTCAGTCAGAGCGCGCCTGTTGCCAAAGTGCAAGCTGAACAGATTCCAGAACAGCAACCGCAGGAGGACCTTAACATTGCTCCGCCCCAGAAGGCGGTTAGTCATACCCAGGTAACGGGTAAAGTGCAACAGCATCCGGTGACTCGGGCGGTGACTCGGGCGTCTGCTCCCAAAGAAGCGAAAGAAGCGCAAGTGCAGTGGACCATTTCGAAGCAACTGAAGCCTTCCCGGCTGCTGGAGCCAGTATCACCAGCGCCTCTAGGCTCTGCCAGTGCACAAATTCCAGCCCTTCCGCAAACAGGTGCTTCCATGCCGGTGCTGGGTCCAGAGACTTCCTCAGGCCCCCGGGTATCAGGCGGAACACTCATCGCCAGAGTCGAGCCTGTTTACCCCGAAGCAGCGCGGCGCTTTCGGAAGGAAGGCTTGGTTGTCATTGCTGGTCTCGTTGATCGCAACGGTGTTCTGCAACAGTTGCGAGTTCTGCAGGGGGATTCCATGCTGGCTGCGGCCGCCATGGCAGCAGCAGCGCAGTGGCGGTATGAGCCATTTCGAGTCGATGATGAAGTTGTAGAGAAGCCAATGACGATCACGTTCAGATTCAAGCTCTAGTTCGCGTCGCTGTTATGTGGCGGGAAATTCACTGATGCGTGCCAGTGCGAACTAGCAATCCGCCGCTGTACCTTGAAAAGTTGAAGAAAGCGCCAGCCTCCCTTTAATTGCTCTGAAAAGATTTTCAGTTGGCGAGAACAGCTCTTCACGACTTGCGAGAAACGATTTCGCTAAAAACGGCGTGAGATGCCGCAACCAGCCTGCAAGAAAAGCCCGGCGCAATGGCCGGGCGGATGAATCGACCTGGAAAGATGCTCGGCGTCAGGCAGCCCCAGCACGCTGCTGGAATAGTTTAGGCAGCATGATGCCTTCCTTGTTCTCGATCGCGAAGTAATCGTTCTGGCTGACCTGGCCGGATACGGATTCAAGGAGATTGCGAAGCACCTCGACGGACTCGGCTTCCCAAATGCAAACTGCCTTCTTGCCGTCAGGCGACGGGAAAGACTGGTGAAGAATGATGTTTTTGGGCAGGCTGGGCATTGCTTTCGAGGCTCCTTCCCAGAACTCCCGGGGTTCGGAGATGTTGTGTGTCACGGCGATGTACATAGTTACCTCCTCGCGGCGGAGCATCGTGCGCCAAATATGGCGGGTTGTCAACGGCCATTCCTTCCAGATTGGTCGATGGTGAGAAGCGAATTCCTCCCAAAGGGCTGAGCTTGGCTAGTGCTTCAATACTGGGGCACTGGCTGAACTTGCCTATGCTGTTACACGCTGGGCTGGTCTGCTATATTTGCCCGCATGAAAACACGTGCCTGCCGCGTGGCTCTTGCGGTTGTCCTGTCGGCCGGAACACTCGTTGCCCAAGGCCTCAACGTGCGCACCGGGGCCTGGGAGATCACCATGACCATGGGCGGCGTCATGTCTATGGAAGGTGTCCCTCCGGAGGCACGCGCACAAATCGAGGCGGAGTTGCGAAAGCCGCAGGTCGTGAAGAACTGCGTGACGCCAGAGGACGTTAAGCAGCTCAATCTCGGCAAGACAGAAGATGGAGAGGACGAGAACTGCAAGGTGCTCTCGTCGAAGATCACGCCCACCTCAGCGGACATTACGCGGCAGTGTAGTGGAGACCAGGCATATACCGAAACTGCACATTTCGAGGCGCCAACCCCCCAGACAATGACGGCCAATATCTCGCGCAAAAGCGCCGAGGGCGCCACCACGATCAAAATGACTGGCAAATGGGTGGCTGCGGCCTGCAGCGAGTAGCCAGGAACTCCCCCGCGAGTAGACGCAATGGTGTCCACCGAGGAATCGAGTGCCGAAGCTACCATAAGTATTCTCGGTGTATACAAACCCGAAATCCCTAAATCTGTATATCAAGAACAGTGGAAAGTCACTGGTTCTGACGCGCGCACGCGAGAGCATTTCGAGTCACTCGTTTTGATCGAGGCTATTGCAAACAATGTTGACGAGAAATTCGATTTGAAGGATATCGGTCAGACTCTCTCCCATCCGGATTTTCCCGCACAGTTCCAATGTGCTTATGATGAAGCGCTGCTGTCGGCAGACGGAAATTCCCTTGTCGACCGTAGGATTAACTGTGTCCACGGTACCGGTGTCCTACGCTTCGCCTTCTATCTGCATTTTTACGATCCGAAGCGACCCCTACGTTGGACCTATGGTCAAGTTGAGTGCCCCAAAGTTCAACCCGTTCCACGCCGTTTGAGAAACCTCGTCCCGTATCGCGCCTGCACCTAGGCTTTTCGCAATAGGTGAAAACGGCCCCTTCTCACCTACTTGACGAGTTCATCGGGACAAACTGCTACGTGTTGCCCGTGAGTATGTGTCGGGTATCATTCCCTTGATGATCGGTACCACGGAGCGAAGATCATGAGTGCGAATATCGATGCGTTGACACAGTTCAAAGAAGTGCAGAAGCAAGGCTGGGCCCACTTTGCGCCTTTGGAGACTATGACGACTCCGGCAGCGGCGCGGCTGGTGAAACACGCCAGAGTAGTCGCTGGGCAGCGCGTGCTGGACGTGGCTTGCGGAACTGGCGTGGTGGCGCTCACTGCAAAGCTGCTGGGCGCGCGGGTTACCGGGCTGGATTTGACGCCCGAGCTGCTCGCTCGTGCGCGGGAAAACGCCAGCATCGCCGGCGTTGAGATCGAATGGCACGAGGGAGATGTCGAGAAGCTGTCCTTCGGCAATGCTGCCTTTGATGTGGTCGTAAGCCAGTATGGCCACATGTTCGCTCCCCGGCCAGAGGTCGCGCTGGCGGAGATGCTTCGTGTATTGAAACCGGGCGGAACCATCGCGTTTTCAACCTGGCCGCCGGAGCTATTTGTAGGTCGCACGTTCAGTCTGGTTGGGAAATATATGCCGCCACCTCCTCCGGGAGTCGCGCCGCCGCTGTGGGGAGATCCGAGCGTCGTCCGCGAGCGCCTGGGGACCGCCGTTAAGGACATTGTCTTCGACTGGGGTAGGATGTCGGTTCCAGCCCTAAGCGCGAAGCACCACCGTACGATGTTCGAGCGGACGGCTGGCCCGGTGCTCAAACTTGTTGAAGTGCTGAGTGCCACAGACCCAGTGCGGCTCGCCGCTTTTCGGGGTGAATACGAAGCTCTGGTTTCCGAATATCTGGAAGACAATGTCGTGCGACAGGATTATCTGCTCACGCGTGCGACCAAGGTTTGATAAGGGGGAGAGTAGCCCTTTGTATAAATCGTGGACTAGGCAACGGATTTAGCGAGAAAGGAGATTTCTCGCCAATGCTTTCGCATTTTCCTCAATGGCAAGCTGCTTGGCGCAGTTGACTTAGGAGTTAGGGCGTGATCGATACCTCTGGAGAATGGTGGATAGGAAGCGAACCGCAGGATGTTAAGAATTTCCTGGAGGCCTATGCCCCCGATGGCTATAAGGTACATGAATTTAGGCTTGCCAGATGCGAATGTGGGAGTTTGAGCTTTTTTCTATGGGCAGACGATGACGAGGGCACCGCGAAACGCACTTGTACGGTCTGTGGGCTTTCTCATTTCATCTGTGACAGTGAAGAGTTTTGGGATGGCTCACAACCAGAGGAACTGGTGTGTGTCTGTGGCTCCAAATCAGCTAACGTCGGCGTCGGATTCTCGCTTTACGAAGATGGCGAAGTGCGGTGGCTCTATGTAGGTGTGCGCTGTACGTCTTGTGGGGTACTCGGTTGCTTCGCCGGCTGGAAAGTCGCTTATGCCCCATCAGCACAGCTTGTAGACCAAGTTTGAGCACCAATTACGGACACAACTGTTAGGTGAGCACTCAATCTGCCCCGAAAGTTTTTCCAGGGTTCCCTAATCTTCCGTTGGGTTCCAGGTGATCTCCATGCCGATCATGCGTCCGGCGGCGTCGAGTTGTAGCCGTCCGCTGGCGAGAATGACACTATCGCCGTTGATTCCGGGGAACACCACAAATACCCGTGGCTCCACGTACTGCGCGTTGCGGTGGGAACGAAGAAACGCCAGCGTTTCTTCGCTGCGATAGCCCTTGGGAATCTCGAAGCTCATATCCGCCAGCTCACCGGTTTCGCCGATGGAAACCGCCACATCCACCGGTATGCGCAAATCCACGTGTTTCTCCTCCACCTTGCCGTTGCGGCCAAAGGAGACGTGGTATTCGTAGCCTGCTTCGGGGTCGAAGCTGCTGCGCTCCACCTGAATCGGCGCTGGAAATGCGGGAACCGAGAACTCGAACATCCGTTTACCTCCACGGGCGCGCAGCACTTCCTGCGACATACCTCATGGGTATTGCTTGGATTGCCGAATCCACCAGAAAGAACAACGGCGTCCAGCAGAGGAGCGCAGGCGGCGCGGCAGGCATCCCCGCTGCATGGTGGCAGGCGAACTTGTATCATATCGGAATCTCCGGACACAAAAAAAACGCATTGCGCAAAGTAGTTTTGCGACAGTTGCATCTGGATTGTGGAAAACTCTTCCGGGATGGGCCATGTTTCAGAACGTCCGGGATTGTCCCGGAACCCATATCGGCATACCCTTTTGGTGCTGGCTGACCGATATTCTCAGCAACTTTTACGCCTCCGAGGGTTCATACTGGTCGCGAGGAAAAAATTCTGGCCGACTGTGCCATCGCGCGCTGCCGGTTCAGCATCTAAACAAAAGGTTTTCCCGGGGAAAATTTAGGAGCGAATTTTTATGATGGTGAGATCGCGTCTCAGTGTGTCCATTCTGCTGGTGCTCGCGCTTGGGCTGAGCATCGCATGTTCGCGGGAGAGCACAGTTAGCGACTCCCAGATTGTCGAGCAGGTGCAGGCCAAGCTCAGCGGTAACAGCAGCCTGCAAGGGAAGCAGATTCAGATTCAGTCCAGCAACGGCACCGTGACTCTTTCCGGCTCCGTCGCCAGCGATTTTGAGCGCATGGCCGCAGCCAACGATGCTGCACAGATTCAAGGAGTCCGTACGGTAGTTAACAATTTGCAGGTCGCACAGGAATCCATGGCCCAGGCCCCGGAACCGGCCCCCATGGCAGAAGCCCAGGCTCCTCCTGCTGCTGCTCGTCCAAGTCCGGCCAAGCGCGTTCCCACTCCCGCGCGGCAGACGGAACCCCAGACCAGCGTGCGCGAATTCAACGAAGCTTCCGTTCCCGCGCCGACGGCAACTCCCGCCCCCGCTGCCCCGGTCGTCCGCACGGTTCGGGTGCCGGAAGGCACCGCCCTTGCGGTTCGCCTGATTGATCCTCTGGACACCCAGACTGCCCAGGCTGGGCAGACGTTCCGTGGCAGCCTCTCGGCCCCGGTAGTGGTGGATGGAGAAACCGTTATTCCTGCCAACGCCGACGTAGAAGGCGAAGTGGTCGAGGCCAAGAGCGCGGGCAGGTTCGCAGGCCAGTCCTTGCTCACCCTTGAGCTGACCCGCCTTACCGTGAACGGTCGCAGCTATGACGTGCAGAGCAACACCTGGACCAAGCAGGCATCGTCCACCGGGAAGAAAACCGCAACCAAGGTAGGCATTGGCACGGCTCTCGGAGCTATCGTCGGCGGAATCGCTGGTGGCGGCAAGGGCGCAGCCATTGGAGCTGCCGCGGGCGCAGGAGCAGGTACGGGTGTGCAAGCAGCCTCCGGAGGCGAGGAAATCAAGCTGCCTTCAGAAACGCTTCTGGACTTCAGCCTGGCAAGCGCCCTGAATGTTACTCCCGCTGCTACCCGTACTCGGTAGCCAAGTCCTGCGCAGTCAGAGCGGCATCGTCCTGCAAATGCAGCACAAACGAGCGGTGGCCTGAGGTCACCGCTCGTTTGTCTTGGTCTTCGCTTTCTGGGTACTTCACTCATTTCCGGTGCTCATCCTGCATCGAACTCACCAGGCAAGCAGCTGAATGCCGGGACTCGACGCCGGAATGTGGAGTGGCGAAAGTTTGTGAACCCGGCAGTGAACCTTCGATACCCCGGCTCCCGCCACAGCGTGACGTAAAAT
>JBFXAV010000030.1:0-10519 GCA_050183935.1 Candidatus Korobacteraceae bacterium
CGCGGGCTCTGGTCACCAGCGTCCGCAGGCTCCCTACCGTACACACGGTGATTGCGGTGGCGGCCACCGACCAACGGAAGTTGCTTCCATTGAAGTTGCTTCCATTGATGAGGAGGAATGGCAGCAAAGGCACCAGCCCTGCAATTACAAAAGCCAGGAACATGGCGACGGCATGGCCGATTGCATGACCCTGAGTTTCGTTCGTGTTTCCCGTGGAATTTTTTTCCACCTGCTGCTGCGAGCGCGCGCTCAGGTAGTTTCCCGCGCCCATGGCAAAACCGTCTGCCAGAAGATTGGCAAAGCCCAGAATGATGGCAACGCGAGGTGCAAGATTGGCTCCAGTGACACCGGTGACCACAGCAAAGGTAGTCACAATACCGTCGTTGGCGCCGAAAACAATGTCTCCAATATGGTGTCCCCACGACGGCCAGAACCCCAAAGTCTTGCTGCGTATCTGTCTCATAGAGATCTCCGCACTTGGAGAATGGTAATGGAAGGCTCGCGCAGGTCTCCTGTCAAGGGCGGCTGCAGAGAGTCTGCCTCGAGCACGCTGTGGGAATGAGTGCTTTGGATTGGCCGCTGATGCACGAAAGCTTGGGAGGCGGAAAAGCGCCACGAAAATTAAATAGGCCAGCGATCGGAGAGCGGTGACTTTCCCTGATCGCTAGCCCATTCGATCCTGAACCGGATCGGAGGTGATGCTTACTATGTTACCCCCTTCCGGGGGCGTGTCAAGCGCACATGCGAGTATTTGACCTGAGTTCCAATGACCTAAGGCCGGTTCCTTAGCGGGAACATTTTGGACTGGAATTGGAAATTTCCAGCACTCGGCGCGTTGACAGTGATGCAGGCAAATGATAGCTTCTAAAGTTCACTCCCGTCGCTAGAGCAATTGGGTTGGGCCCCGCTCGTTAGTCATACCACCGCCACCGGAAAATGGAACAGACGCTCCGACAACTAGGCGATCTCCTGCTCGGATCGGTCCCTACCATTTTCTTGTTCGCGCTCACCTATCTTGCTTATCGGGTTATCCTGCACAAACCCTTGGAACGGACACTTAGCACCCGCCACCAGCGTACTGCCGGGGCAATGGAAAAAGCCCGCGCGGACGTGGCTGCTGCGGAAGCCAAGACGGCAGAGTATGAGCGCAGGCTGGCCGAGGCCAGAATGGCGATCTTTAAGGCCCAGGAGACCCGCCGCAAGCAGGCTGTAGAAGCGCGCGCCGCCGCCCTGGCCGGGGCACGGGAAAGTGCTTCAGCCATCGTTTCCGAGGCGCGTTCGCGCTTAGACCAGGAGAAGCAAGCCGCAATGAGTTCCTTGCAGGCGGAGGCCGAGAAGCTTGCCGCCGAAGTGGTACGCAGCATTCTGAAGGCTACCCCGGCGTCTTCGCCTACTTCCGCAGGCGGTGTCCGGTGAAGTTTCTGATTTGCGCCACACTGGCGTTGGCCCTGTTGCTCCTGCCCTCCACCATCGGCTCTCAAGAGCATGACGACCATGCGCCCGCCGCTGCTCAGCACACCGAGCATGCCGCCCCAGCCGGGGAGCATGCCCAATCCCATGCAGCCACGACTGAAGGTCATGGGGCTGCTGGGCATGGCGAAGGCCACGAAGAAGATCACCACGCTGCCTTCAAGTACTCCGCATCCGTGCAAAAAGTAGCCGGCATGACCGGGCTTTCGCTCACTGGCGCCTATTGGCTGTCGCTGTTCGTGAACTTTGCGGTCGTTGCTGCCGCGATCCTGTGGGCGTGGCGCAAGTATGCGCCCTCTGCTTTCAGCGCCCGTACTGCGGCAATCCAAAAGGGAATGGAAGAGGCCCGTCGTGCCAGCGAGGAAGCGAATCGCCGGCTCTCCGATGTGGAAACTCGCCTGAGCCGTCTGGATTCTGAAATCTCGTCTCTGCGCGCGGATGCCGACGCCGAAGCCGCCCGGGAAGAAGCCAACATTCGTGCCGCCGCAGAAGCCGAAAAGGCCAAGGTGGTAGAGGCCGCGCGGCAGGAAGTGGAAGCAGCTGGCAAGCAGGCCCGCCACGAGCTGAAGGCCTATGCCGCCGGACTGGCGGTGTCGCTCGCCGAACAGCGCATTCGTGTGGATGCCGAGACCGACCGGGCTCTGGTGGGCAATTTTGTCGAGCAGCTTGGCAATGGGAGGAAGAGCTAGATGGCCGCCGTCACCAGCCGCTACGCCCGGGCCTTCGCTGACGTAGTGCTCGCGCACAAGCTGGACACAGGAAAAATCCGCCAGGAGTTGGCCTCCGTGGCCGAAACGCTGGCCAGCAGCCAGGACCTGCGTCGGTTATGGGAGAACCCCTCGGTCCCTACGCCGCAGAAAGTTCGATTGCTGGATGCGATTGCCCAGCGCCTTTCTCTCGCGCGGGAGACGCGAAACTTTATTGCTGTGCTCATTCAGCACCGCCGCGTTCGCCAGTTGGAGCAGATTACGCGGCAGTTTGAAGTGGAGCTAAGCCAGCGCCTTGGAATCGCAGACGCGGAGATTACCAGCGCCCGCGAGCTGGATTCGTCCCAGCGACGCGCCCTGGAGCAGCAGGTGGAGCGCATGACCGGCAAGAAGGTTGAAGCCCGCTATCTTCAGGACAGCAGCCTGCTGGGTGGCGCCGTGATCCGCGTGGGCAGCACCATCTACGATGGCTCGGTGCGGGGGCAGCTGGAAAAAATCCGGGAAGAACTAGTGAGAGTATAGTTCGCAGAATTCTGGCGTTGCGTCATTAGCCGCCGGGCAATACCTTGCCCGGAGACGCCGATGGGTGAATTGCTGGGTTACTTATGGCACAGATCAAGGCAGACGAAATTACCAAACTGATCCGCGAGCAGATTGAGAACTACGAGACTCGCATCGCCGTGGACGAAGTAGGCACTGTTATCTCGCTGGGCGATGGTATTGCCCGCGTGCATGGGCTCGATAAGGTCATGTCCGGCGAGCTGCTCAGCTTTCCGCACGACGTTGCGGGAATCGCCATGAACCTGGAAGAAGACCAGGTTGGCGTGGTGCTGCTGGGTGAGTACACCGAAATTAAGGAAGGCGACCAGGCCAAGCGAACGGGGCGCATCATGAGCGTGCCCGTGGGCAATGCCATGGTCGGACGCGTGGTCAACGCTCTCGGTCAGCCCATCGATGAAAAAGGCCCCATCGCCGCCGATAGCTACAACCCGGTGGAGCGGATTGCTCCCGGCGTAATTTATCGCCAGCCGGTACGTGAACCCATGGCTACCGGGCTGAAGGCGATCGATGCCATGATTCCCATCGGGCGCGGCCAGCGCGAGCTGATCATCGGCGATCGTCAGACTGGCAAAACTGCCATCGCGCTCGATACCATCATCAACAGCAAGGGCCGTGACCTTATCTGCATCTACTGCGCCATCGGTCAGAAGCGTTCCAGCGTCGCGCAGGTGGTCAAGATTCTCGAAGACAACGGCGCCATGGACTACACCATCGTCGTCGTAGCTTCGGCTTCGGAAGCGGCCCCCATGCAGTACCTGGCGCCTTATTCGGCCACCGCCATCGGGGAATACTTCCGCGATTCCAAGCGCCACGCGCTTTGCATCTATGACGATCTCTCCAAGCACGCCGCCGCCTATCGTGAAATTTCGCTTCTGCTGCGCCGTCCCCCAGGCCGCGAGGCTTATCCTGGAGACGTTTTCTATCTCCACTCTCGTCTTCTGGAGCGTGCCGCGCGCTTGAGCGATGCCAACGGTGGAGGCTCTCTGACCTCCCTTCCGGTGATTGAGACCCAGGCAGGCGACGTTTCTGCCTACATCCCGACGAACGTTATCTCCATCACCGACGGACAGATCTTCTTGGAAACCGACCTGTTCAACTCCGGCATTCGCCCGGCCATTAACGTCGGTATTTCAGTGAGCCGTGTCGGCGGCAGCGCGCAGATCAAGGCCATGCGGCAGGTCGCGGGAACCCTGAAGCTCGAACTCGCCCAGTACCGCGAACTCGCGGCCTTCGCGCAGTTCGGCTCCGACCTGGACAAGGCCACGCAGGCGCAGCTTAACCGCGGCCAGCGCCTGGTCGAGATTCTTAAGCAAAACCAGTTCAGCCCACTTTCGTTTTCCAAGCAGATCCTCATCATCTACGCTGGAACCAATGGCTTCCTCGACGATCTGGCTGTGCAAGATTGCCGGGCCTTTGAGGCTGGGCTGCACGCTTACGCCGACACCATGAACCCTGGGCTGCTGCGCTCCATTGAAGAGAAGAAGGTTTTGGACGACCAGATCAAGTCCGAGATGGGCAAGGTAATCTCCGAGTACAAACAGCGCTTCCTCGCCGAGCGGCAGGCGGCGCAGATGCCCGCAACTGCCGCTTCGCGGTAGTTGCGAGTTTTTCGTCTCCGGTTGAGATCGAGAAACGAAAAACCAGGAACCAGGAACTAGAAACGAAGAATGCCGAACGTTCTCGATATCCGCCGGCGGATTCGCAGCGTGCGCAACACGCGGCAGATCACCAAGGCCATGAAGATGATCTCCGCGGCGCGCTTGCGGCGTGCCCAGGAGCGCGCTCTTGCGGCGCGTCCTTACGCCCAGATGCTGACCAACGTTCTGAAGTCGCTGGTTTCGCGCACCGAAACCCACGATGGCGATAATGACCAGCCCCGCCATCCGCTGTTGGCCCGGCGCGCAGAGAAGACCGCGCTGCTGGTGGTGGTGACTGGAGACCGTGGTCTGGCCGGAGCCTTCAACGCCAACATCCTGAAGGCTGCCATGCGCTTTATCGAAAGCCGGCCGGACATCAACATTGACATTGAAGCCGTGGGCCGCAAGGGCCGCGACTTCCTGCGCCGCCGCTTTCCAATCGAGCGTCTCTCTGCCGCAGAAGCGGATGCGGACATTCCCCAAACTGCGCCCGAGCGTAGTGCACGGGTTCGCATCGTCGGCGAGCATGTGAACATCCTCACCAAACTGGAGTTTGCCTACGTCAGCAGGCTGGTGGAAAGCATCGTGCAACGCTACCAGCAAGGGGAAGTCGATTCCGTGTACGTGCTGCACAATGAGTTCAAGTCTGTGATCGCACAGCGCCTGGTGATTGACGAAGTTCTGCCCATCGAGCAGATTGGCGAGCAGGACCTGCACCTGACTGAGGAACTCACCTCCGAACAGAAGAAGCGCGCCATTGAAGCCGCTGCCGGTACGGGGGTGAAGGTTCGCGCCGCCGATACCTCGGAGATCGACCAGCAGGCAGCCCAGTTTGCTACCGCTCCTGTGGACTACATTTACGAACAGCCGCCAGATGAGCTGTTCCGCAGCTTGTTGCCCAAGTACGTCACGCTGCACATCTTTGGAGCGCTGCTGGAGTCCATCGCCGCCGAGCATGCCGCCCGCATGACGGCCATGGACGCGGCGACGAACAACGCTTCTGACATGATCGATGCTCTGACGCTCACCATGAATCGTGCGCGCCAGGCAGCGATTACCAAGGAAATTATCGAGATCGTGAGCGGAGCAGCCGCTTTATAGAAGTTTCGAGCTTCTCGAAACTGAGGTCCTATGTCACAAAATATTGGTCGCGTAATCCAGATCTCCGGTCCCGCAGTGGACGTCCAGTTTCCCGAGGCGAAGCTGCCTCCTATCTATCAGGCGATTCGCGTGGTCAGCGAAGGCTTTGTAGTTCCAGCGCCGCTCGACGTGATCCTCGAAGTCGAGCAGCACCTGGGCGAAGGCCGCGTGCGTTGCATCGCCATGCAAGCCACCGAGGGCATGGTGCGCGGCATGAAGGCCATCGACCTGGGCGGCCCCATCAGCGTTCCGGTGGGCACGGGAACATTGGGCCGCGTCATCAACGTGGTCGGTGAGCCGGTGGATGAACTCGGTCCCATCGCTGCCACTCTGCGCATGCCGATCCATCGCTCGGCTCCATCCTTTGACGAGCAGTCCACCCGCGCCGAGATGTTCGAGACGGGCGTCAAGGTCGTCGACCTCATTCAGCCCTTTCTGAAGGGTGGGAAAATCGGTCTGTTCGGTGGCGCCGGCGTCGGCAAAACCGTCGTCATCATGGAACTGATCAACAACGTTGCCAAGCAGCACGGCGGCTTTTCAGTGTTCGCCGGCGTGGGTGAGCGTACCCGAGAGGGCAACGATCTCTGGCTGGAGATGACCGAATCCGGTGTAATCAAGCCCGGTGACCCATCCAAGTCCAAGGCCGCCCTCATCTATGGCCAGATGACCGAGCCGCCCGGGGCGCGCCTGCGTGTCGCCCTCACTGGTCTGACCGTTGCTGAGTACTTCCGCGACGTTGAGGGAGCGGACACCCTGCTGTTCATCGACAACATTTTCCGCTTCACCCAGGCAGGCTCGGAAGTTTCCACCCTGCTGGGACGCATGCCCTCCGCTGTGGGCTACCAGCCTAATCTAGCTACGGAAATGGGCGAACTGCAGGAGCGCATTACCTCGACCAAGAAAGGCTCAGTAACCTCGGTGCAGGCCATTTACGTGCCCGCCGATGACCTTACCGATCCCGCTCCGGCGACTACCTTTGCCCACCTTGACGCCACCACTGTGTTGTCGCGCGCGCTGACCGAGCTGGGCATCTATCCGGCGGTCGATCCCCTGGCGTCGACCTCGCGCATTCTCGACCCGCACATCGTTGGGCAGGAGCACTACGAAGTCGCGCAGGGAGTCAAGCGAATCCTGCAGCGTTACAAGGATCTCCAGGACATCATCGCCATTCTCGGCATCGACGAGCTCAGTGAGGACGACAAACTCACCGTGACGCGCGCCCGCAAAATTCAACGCTTCCTCTCCCAGCCCTTCTTTGTGGCCGAGCAGTTTACCGGTACGCCCGGACGCTATGTGAAGGTGGAAGAGACGGTGCGCGGCTTCAAAGAGATATTGGAAGGCAAGCACGATGCGCTGCCGGAACAGGCGTTCTACATGGTGGGTACCATCGAGGAAGCCGTGGAAAAGGGTAGCAAGCTGATGGCAACCACAGCCGCATAAGCGGCAGAAAGTACATGGCCAACACTCTCCAACTCGAAATCGTTACCCCTGAGCGCCTCGTCGTCCGCGACGAAGCCGAGGTCGTGCAGATTCCCGGCAAGAACGGATATCTCGGCATCCTGCCCGACCATGCTCCGCTGATCACCGAACTCGGCGTGGGACAGATCGCCTACCGCAAAGGCAACGTCATCCGCTACCTGGCCACTGCCTGGGGATTCGCCGAAGTGCTGCCGCACAAAGTCACCATCCTGGCTGAAACCGCCGAGCTTCCCGAGGAAATCGACGTCACCGCGGCACAGCACGCGCGCGACCAGGCCGAAAAAGCCTTGGGCAGTGCTTCTGGAGAAGAGTTGCAGTCTTTGCAGGCAGCTCTTGCCCTGGCGGAAGCCAGGCTGCAGACGGCAAGCAGCGCCAGCCGGGCCGACTTGGCAAATCTAATTCCCTAATTGGCAGGGACAGAGCGGTGTTTTTAAAGGAAGTACTCACTCCGGTTAGTCTCAAAATAGGCTTTACATCTTTAGTGCCATCTAGTTAAGCTGCCCCCTCAAATTCATTCGGGGGTCGCATGAACTCGATCTCTCGCCGTCTGCCTTGCCTTGGTTTTGTCTCATTTTTTCTTGTACTTGCAATGCTTCCACGGCATCTGTCAGCGCAGGCACGATCTACCCCGCCACAGGTTCCTGAAGCCTATCAGGCGTTGCGCCGGCCCACTCTGGGCAATGAATCGGTGAGAGTTACTAATTTTGTATTCCGGCGCGATGCTGCTTCGTTCAACTTTAAGTCGGGAGTGTTCACCTTTTATGCCCCAGTCGAGGGGCGCGTAACAGGAGCGGTCTTCATTGGTGATGGGGAATTCCGGCTCACGCCGCCCACCGTGGAAGAACGCGAGAGCCTGAGTTACCTGAGCCGCCAGACCGAATTCGTCGAGGAGTTCGGCAAGCTGGTGCTGCGCTTTACCGACTCCACGCACGAGGAAATCAAGGCTGCTGGCGAAGCCACCGAGGTCCCCTCGCCTCCAACTAGCGTCGCCGAAGACGTGGACCGCGCCGGCCGCAGGGAACTGCGTTACAACTACCCGACCCGTATTCTTCAGGATGTGCTCAGCCCCGAGCAGGGCCAGTTCTTCGCCGCGTTCATCGATGGCAGGCGCTATAGCAATCGGCTCCTGTTTACTCTGGATCCACGCGGTGTGGAGGAAGTGGCTCCCGAAGAAGTCTCGCTCATGACGTACAGCGAAGGCCGTTATGGCATATGGGCAGCGTTTCATCTTTCGGGGGAGTATTCCAGCGGCAAGGCCAGCGGCGCCGAGCAGAACGCAGCCGTCGATGTCGCCAGTCAAAAAATCCGGGTGGAAATTGCCCGCAACGGCCATTTGAAAGGTGATGCCAGCACCACCTTCGCAGCGCGCAGCGCAGGATTGCGGGTAGTTTCCTTCGACCTGTTCCGTACCTTGCGAGTACAGCGGGTCCTCGACGAACAGGAACAGCCGCTCCAATTTATTCAGGAGCATCAGGACGAGGATTCGCAGCTCTGGGTGGTGCTGCCCAAGGCTCTGGCTGCGGGAGAAACCTTCACCATCCGAACTATCTATGAAGGTAAGGATGCCATTCGCACGGAAGGGTCCGGAAACTACTTTCCAGTGGCGCGCAGCAACTGGTATCCCAGCAGCGGCTTCGGCGATTATGCCACCTATGAGTTGACGTTTTCAGTTCCCAAGAACCTGCAAATCGTCGCCACTGGCGACCGCGTGAGCGAGGCCACGCAGCGCGATCAGTCCGTCTCCGTCTGGAAGAGCGACACGCCACTGGCAGTGGCGGGCTTCAACCTTGGCGATTTCCGTCGCGAAGAAGCGAAGCTTGAAAAACTCGGGTATACCCTGGAGTCCTACGCCAACAAGAATCCGCCAAACTTCGTACGCGAACTTCAGAACGCCGCCGAGAACTCGCAGCCTAGCATGATCGGAGGCGCTTCTTCCTTTGGCGGTAGCCCCGGCATGTCAGTTCCGCTTGGGACGATGAACACCACCCAAATGATGAAGAAGCCCTTGGCGGAGGCGCAGATTGCCATGCGCCTCTATACCGACTACTTCGGGCCGGTCTCCTACAAGCGTCTCAGCATGACCCAGCAGACCGCCTGCAATTTCGGGCAGTCGTGGCCTGGGCTGGTGTACCTGCCGATCTGTTCGTTCTTCGACAGTACGGTTCGCCACCTGCTGGGGCTCACCGACGAGCGTGGCTATTGGCGCGTCGTGGGGCCGCATGAAGTGGCGCACCAGTGGTGGGGACATGCGGTTGGCTTTAACTCTTATCGCGACCAATGGATCAGCGAGGGATTTTCCGACTTCTCCGCGGCGCTGTTTATTCAAGTCGTGTGGGCGGAAAAACCAGAGGAGTTCCGCAATTTCTGGAAGGACGAACTCGACCTCATCACCGAGCGCAATAAAGAAGGCTTCCGGCCCATCGACGTTGGGCCCATTACCCAGGGCCACCGCCTGATGAACTCACGCGTGGGCGTGGACATCTACCGCCGCCTAATCTATCCCAAGGGCGCCTTTATTCTGCACATGATTCGCATGATGATGTGGGACGACGTGCAGGAAAAGCGCTTCCGGACGTTCATGCGGGACTACGTCAAGACCGCCCGCGACCGGGTTTCTTCCACCGAGGAGTTCAAGGCGGTGCTCGAACGGCACATGACCCGGGAGATGGACCTGGAAGGGAACGGCCGTATGGACTGGTTTTTCCGCCAGTATGTATATGGAGTGGACCTGCCGCGTTACGCACTGGAGTACTCGTTTGAAAAGGAAAACGACCAGGTGGTTTTGGTAGCCAAGGCGACCCAATCCGGAGTGGGCAGCAACTTCCGCATGCTGGTTCCGGTATATGCCGAGATGGCCAATGGGCGCATCCTGCGCCTGGGATCGCTTCCCATACAGGGAAACAACACCGTCGCGATCCGCTCGCCCATCCCCGGGCTGAAAGACATACCCAAGCGAGCGATGCTCAATTACCAGTATGACGTCTTGGCTGAGCCGCAGTAGAACGCCGAGTGAGCCGGGGAAGTGAGACAATAACAGTGCCATCCCAGTACTGCCTCAGTATTCTTCGTGGGACGCTTTTGCTATCCTGCACGCGGATTCGTCATGGACATTAAGACCGTTACTGTCATAGGAGCGGGAACCATGGGCAATGGGATCGCCCATGTATTTGCCCGCGCCGGCTTTCGCGTGCTACTGCGCGACCTGGAGCAGAGCTTTCTCGATCGCGCTCTCGGAAACATCATCAAGAGCCTTGACCGTGAGATTGCCAAAGAGCGGCTCTCGCCAGCCGAGCGCGATCAGATCCTCGCGCGCATCGAACCCGCCGTAGGCCGCGCCGGGCTGGCTCTCTCGGACTTCGTGGTAGAAGCCGCCAGTGAAAAGTTTGAAACCAAGGCTGAGTTGTTCCGCGAGCTCGACACCCTTTGCCGGCCAGATGTGATCTTTGCGTCGAATACGTCTTCCATCTCCATCACCAAACTGGCCGCCGCAACCCGCCGCCCCGAGCGCGTGATCGGTATGCACTT
>JBFXAV010000031.1:0-10362 GCA_050183935.1 Candidatus Korobacteraceae bacterium
CTGGGAGTTCGCCGACCATCCGGAGTATCCCGAACATCTCACCTCGTTTGCCTACCGGCTTGCTATCAATTATTTGGTTTATGCGGCGACCCACTAGGGGAACCTGTCGCAGCATTTCAGTTATTCCACAGCAAATACATATATCGCGCCGCCTCTTGGCACGTTTGGAATCGGCTCGCCCAGAAGTCGCGCAACGTTGCTTCCGGAGCCGCGCGCATCCGCATCCCAGCCGGTCAGCACCGCTATGTACTGCTTGCCATCCACCGCGAATGACACGGGCTGTCCGAGAACGCCGGAACTGGTTTCGTGCTCCCATAGAAGCTTTCCGCTCGTGGCATCAAACGCGTGGAACTGCCTATCGGGCGTGCCCCCGCTAAAGACGAGGCCGCCGCCTGTAGTCAGCATGGGGCCCCAGTTTGTCTGGCGGTAGGTGTGAGTCCATACTTTCTCCCCAGTGTCCACATTCCAGGCCTGCACCTCGCCTACGTGCGTTGCTCCCTCCCGGAGGGTCACCCCTCCTGCTTTCACACCGCTGAACGATTTACCGGTGGAATAGGTTATTGGTATGCCAGTCATCGTTTGGCATAGGTTGTTGTTGGCGGGAATATAGATCATGCGCGTGCGCGGGCTGTATGCAATCGGCGGCCAGTTCTTACCGCCCGACAGGGACGGACAATAGGTCGCTGTCTTATCCGTTCCTGGCTTGTGCTCGGGATCGATATCCGGCCGCCCCGTTTTGGGATCGAGCGAGCGGAAAACATTCTGGTTCACGTATGGCTTGCCGTCGACGAAGCGCAACGACCCTCCGGTTCGGTCAAGAAAGTACAAGTATCCATTGCGGGCAACGTTGATGGCCCCCTTGATCGTTCGGCCTCCGCGCCGGAAATCCACAAGGATCGGGGGCGACACTTCGTCCCAGTCGAAGGATTCGTTCGGGGTGTACTGCATGTGGCCTTTGATTTTCCCGGTGCTCGCGTCGAGCGCCACGGTGGAAGCGATGTAAAGGTTATCGCCCGGACGCTGATCGCCCATCCACGGCCCGCCATTACTAGTGCCCCAGAACGTCGTGTTCGTTTCCGGATCGTAGTTGCCCGTCACCCACACCGCGGCGCCACCGGTCTTCCACTGCTCGCCGCCCTTTGGCCACGTCTCGTGGCCCGGTTCGCCGGGCGCCGGGATCATATATGTGCGCCAGATTTCGTTGCCGGTTTCGGGATCGAGCGCCGCAACGTAGCCACGGACGCCCCAGTCGCCGCCGGACGCGCCGATGAGAATCTTGCCGTCGGCAACCAGCGGCGCGAGCGTGATGTAATACATGACCTTGTTGTTGAAGACTTCCTTCGCCCACACCTCGCGTCCAGTTTTGGCGTCGAGTGCAACCACAATTGCCTCGCCAATACCGTAGTACACCTTGTCGTTGTAAATCGCGAGGCCGCGGTTCGATGGATGGCGCACGAATGCGTCCGGAGGTCGCTGCCGCTTATAACGCCACAGCAGCTTGCCGGTCTTAGCGTCATATGCGGCGACCTGATTGTAGGGAGTGCTGATGAACATCACGCCGTTGTTCACCAGTGGCGCCGCCTGATGGGCGCCGACCTCTCCCGTCTCGGCACTCCATACGAGCTTGAGTCGCGACACATTGCCGGGGGTTATCTGCGCGAGCGGGCTGTAGCCCCACCCGTCATAGGTGCGACGAACAACCAGCCAGTTCTCTTCCTCTGGTTTCACCAGGCGCTGCCGCGTCACGGCACGGTAGTTGCGGAGCAGTGGCGGCAAGTCCGCAGGATCCGCAAACTGACTGGGAGGACCGGGGCGGGGCGCCTGCTGACCACCTGCCTGCGGAGTTTGCGCTGCAGGTGCACTCTGGGCAGGGGCTTGGCCGCTGGAGGCTGGCTGCTGACCAGCCGCAGAGAGCGTCAGACCAGCAAAGAGCGTCACGGCGCACATGCAGGCGGCAAAAAACTCTGTTGAACTCCTCATGAGCGGCGGATTCTATCAATTTCCTGTGTCTACGGCCACATGGGTTTTTCTTCGCCTTTGGTCGAAACCAAGCTTGGCCTTCTATTGTTGGCCAAAGAATGCCGCGTACAGCATGTAGAACCCGAGCACCAAGATGATGATTGCAACGATCCGCCGGAACAGACTTTCCGGCAGGAGGCGCAGCAGGCGCGATCCCACAAGCGTGCCGAGCGCGACTCCCGTGGTAGCCAGGGCAATGGGACGTATCAGTCCAGCGATTTCTCCGGACTGATATGCGAAGTACACCGGCATGCGAGCGATGTCCACAAACAGGGCGATGGCAGTGGCCGTAGCGACAAAGGCATGTTTGGGAACATGAAACCCGAGTAGTGCGGCGGAGCGAATGCCACCCTGGTTTCCGACCAAGCCTCCCAGCACTCCCGATAGCAGGCCGGCGATCCAGCCGATGCTGCCGTGAAACTGCATTCGTTGTGCAACACCAGAGATGCCGGTGATACCGGCGAAGACCAACAACACTCCGAAGATGAGCGTCAGGGCGAGACTGCTGATCGAGGTATGAAGCAGTGCGCCCAGGAGGCCGCCAACGGCACTCGTCAGGCCAAAGTTCCAGAGCAAGCGGCGATCCACATGTCTGCGCAACAGCAAGAAACGCAGCAGGGTTCCCACGAAATGTGGTATGGAAACTGCCGCAACTGCCACCCGGGTATCAACAGCAAGAGCCAGCAGTGGAGTCAGCAGGCTGCCGATCCCAAAACCGCTGATGGCGGCTACACCACCGGCGAGGCAGGCGGCGAGGAACAACAGCACGTCAAAGATCATGACTCAGGCAGACGGCGACCACAGGATTGGTTGCACCTCGTCGCTTTCACGGCTCTTGGCTTTTCCCCTAGCTATTGAATGAGACCTAGCGGAGCTACGTCTCTACGCGGTTTGCAACCTTGTGCGATCCGGCACACTCAATCGCCCATTTTGAACACGCCCTGGCGCTCGCCGTTCACGGTACCTTTGGAGAACCATTCCAACGAGGCCCGGAATAGCAACAGGCGATTGCGCTCCCACATGGCGCTGTGCGACGAACACGCAAGTTCGACAAGCACCTTTTCGCTGGAACCAAGATCAGTATAAAACTGGCGCACGCGCTGCGGGTCCACCTGCTTATCGTGAATACCAATCACCGCGAGCACGGGCATCTTCATCTTGCTCACCGTGCTCTGGTTGAATCCCCAGTTGAGAAAGTTGGGAGCGCGCCGCACGCCGGTTCCCCATGTCGCGCCCACCGGATCGGAGGCGAGCATCTCATCCCAAATTGCGCGGCTGGCCGCGGAATCGTACTGCTCAGCACATGGCGCCTGGCGATCCCAGTTAGCAATGAATTCAGCATGCGACTGCGTGTTGAATGCCGCAGCAGGAGCGGGCTGGCTGGGAGGTCCTGAAGGAGCATCTGGGCTGTAGGCAGGTGCGAGCAGCGCAATGCGTCCTACTTTCTCAGGATGCTGCGCGGCGTAGCCTCCGGCGCGCGGTCCTCCCATGGACCATCCCGCGAGGTGGACGCGTTCCACCTGGCGCAGATTGCGGACGTAATCCACCGCAGCGTCCACCTCATGCCAGTCGGAAGCAACCGAGGTGAGCGGCTTCGTATGGGTGGGAGCGCATTCCTTGCGTCCCAGGGCAATCTGCTGCTCCCTGGAGAGATTGCAGGGATCGTTCATCGCCGGCGGACGGGTGGAGCGCCCGTAGCCGGTCAGATCCATGGCAAACACATCATACCCGGCACGAGCGAGATACGCCATCCAGCTGTAATCTTCATATGTGATGTCGAAGGCAACTTCGGCGGGAGTTCCGGCGCCATGAACAAATAGAATTACCCGGTCGGCAGGCACGCGTCCGCGCAATGCCGTGCCCGCGAGCACGACTTCTCGAACGTAGAGCTGCGCATCCTGCCCGGCGATGGATGGCACGGTGGATTTCACGGAAACGTAGTGATCCACGCGAAGCAGCTTGCCGCCATCATCAGCTGACAAGGTTGCGGCCACAAAAAAGACGAGGCATGCCCAGGCACTCCAGCTCATAGAGTTCTCCAGAAGTTTGCGCGATTGTATCGCAGCGACCCGGGCGAGCGGGATTCTGGATTCCCGCATTGACGAGAGTTGCGGTTCCTCGCCACAATACAGTCTCGCTCGACCCTGGTCAGACCTTAATGGAAAACACCTCGCAAGCATCTCCACTCGTGGGCGTAATCATGGGCAGCAAGTCGGACTGGGAGACGCTGCGTCATACGACGGAGACTCTCGCCCAGTTCGGAGTGGCCCACGAGACACGGGTGGTTTCGGCGCATCGCACGCCGGAGTGGATGGCCGAGTACGCATCCAGCGCCGCAGGGCGCGGCCTGGAAGTGATTATTGCCGGGGCCGGAGGAGCGGCGCACCTGCCGGGCATGGTGGCGGCGCATACGGTGGTGCCGGTGCTCGGAGTTCCGGTGGAAAGCCAGGCGCTGAAGGGGCTTGATTCGCTGCTTTCCATTGTGCAGATGCCGGGCGGAGTTCCCGTGGGCACGCTGGCAATCGGCAAGGCTGGAGCCATCAACGCCGCGCTGCTGGCAATTGCCATCCTGGGGAACCATCGTCCCGAACTGCGTGACAAGCTGTTGCGCTTCCGCGAAGAACAGGCGCAAAAGGTGCGCCAGGACACAGTATGAAGCCGATTCTTCCCGGCTCCACGGTGGGCGTTCTCGGGAGCGGACAGCTGGGGCGCATGTTCGCCATCGCTGCCCGGCAAATGGGTTACCGGGTCCATACTTTGTCGGCGGAATCCGACACGCCGACTGGCCAGGTATCCGATCTTGAGGTTACCGCGTCATATCACGACTTGGATGCCATCCGCCGCTTTGCGGCCAACGTTTCCGTGGTCACGTTCGAGTTCGAAAACGTTCCCGCTTCCACAATCGAAGCAATTGCCGGAATGGTTCCGGTGCGACCCGGCGGCCATGTGTTGCACATCGCCCAACACCGCATCCGGGAAAAGACATTCGTGGAAGGTGCGGGGCTGCCAGTTGCGCCCTTCCGCGTGGTGCGTTCACTCCAGGAACTGGAGCGCGGGCTTGCTGAAATCGGGTGCCCGGCGGTGCTCAAGACCGCCAGCTTCGGATACGACGGCAAGGGGCAGGTAGCAATCAAGTCTGCAGAACAGGCTGCGGACGCGTGGGAAGCCATTGGCCGCAACGATGCCGTGCTGGAGGCGTTCATCGACTTCGATTGCGAGGTTTCCGTGGTGGCCGCGCGTGGCCTGGATGGAAGCTTCGCGCATTACGGTCTGCTCGAAAACCGCCATCGTAACCACATTCTGGATGTAACCATCGCTCCTGCGCGTGTCTCCCCTTGCCTCGCGGAGGAAGCAGTGGAGATGGCGCGCACGCTCCTGGAAAAGCTCGAAGTCGTGGGAGTATTGTGCGTGGAGTTCTTCGTTACGCGCCAAGGCAAATTGTTGATTAACGAGTTGGCGCCACGCCCGCATAACTCCGGCCACTTTACCGTGGACGCCTGCGTAACCAGCCAGTTCGAGCAGCAGTTGCGTGCGGTTTGCGGGCTGCCGCTGGGTTCCACGCGCCAGCTTTGCCCTGCAGCAATGGCAAACCTGCTGGGGGATGTATGGTCGGCGGGTGAACCGGATTGGGTTTCGGTGTGCTCTCACCCGAACGTTAAATTGCATCTTTATGGGAAGCTGGAGCCACGACCGGGCCGCAAGATGGGCCACCTGACCGCGCTTGCAACCGATCCCGATGCCGCCCTGCAGGCGGTGCTGGAGAGCCGCAAAGCGCTGGCGGGATCTGCTCTCAAGTAGACCATCCCCGGCGCGCCTGCAGCATTGGAGTTGTCCAAGCATCGGGCAGGAACGTAAGGAGAGCCGTGATGCCATCGGCGCTGAAACGGGAGCGGACAGGAGTGCTCACGGCCCGGCAGCTCGCGGACCAGGCTTTCTCGCGCGCCGCCGGAGCGCCGCTCATGGAGGGCAATGCCGCCCACATCCTTAAAGACGCGCAGGAAAACTACCCCGCATGGCTCTATGCCATTCGCTCGGCGCGCAAGTGGGTTCACTTTGAAAGCTACATTATTCACGACGATGAAGCCGGTGAGCAGTTTGCCGAAGCGCTGATTGAAAAGGCTCGCCAGGATGTTCCAGTACGCTTGATCTACGACTGGCTGGGTGGCCTGGGTAAAACTTCACCAAGTTTTTGGCGCCGCTTGTTGAAAGGCGGCGTCGACGTGCGCTGCTATAACCCGCCGCGCCCGGATAGTCCGCTCGGATGGGTGAGCCGGGATCATCGCAAGATGCTTTCCGTGGATGGCGAAATCGCGTTTGTTACGGGACTTTGCGTGGGAAGGATGTGGGTAGGTTATCCCGAACGCGGCATTGCTCCCTGGCGCGATACAGGTGTGGAGGTGCGAGGGCCGGCGGTGGCCGACATTGAAGAGGCCTTTGCCCAGGTATGGGCAGCCACCGGTGGAAGCCCCTTGGATAGTACGGCCAGCCTCGAAGGAACAATTGCTCCGGCTGGAGATATGGCGCTGCGCATAGTTGCCACAGTTCCGAACACCGCAGGCCTCTTTCGCCTAGACCAGTTAATTGCGGCGATGGCTCGCAAGCGACTGTGGCTTACTGATGCCTACTACGCAGGAACAGCTTCGTTTGTGCAAGCCCTCCGGGGAGCGGCCAAAGATGGGGTCGATGTACGTTTGCTGGTCCCCAACGGCACGGATATCGCGATCCTGCGGCCACTCTCAAGAGCGGGATATCGTCCGCTGCTTGAGGCAGGAGTGCGCGTCTTTGAGTGGACTGGCCCAATGTTGCACGCTAAGACGGCGGTGACGGACGGAATCTGGTCCCGCGTGGGCTCCACGAATCTCAACATTGCAAGCTGGATGGGAAACTACGAACTTGATGTGATGGTCGAAGACGAGCGCTTCGCCAGCGCCATGGAGCAAATGTACCTTGATGATCTCGATAACGCGACCGAGGTGGTGCTTGACGAGCGTTCCCGGTTGCGGGTTCCAGGCCAGGTCGCCCCTCCGGCCATGCGTCGTGGCAGGGGAAGCGCTGGAAGGGCTGCTGCGGGCGCGATTCGCATCGGCAATACCATCGGCGCAGCCATCAGCAACCGCAGGGTACTTGAACCCATCGAAGGCCGACTGATGGTCACGTCTGGTTTCTTGCTGCTGGGATTGGCGCTGCTGTTCTGGTTTTTCCCTAGCTCGCTCGGTTATTTTTTTGCCGTGCTGGCGGTATGGTTCGGGCTTGCATTTGTATACCGTGGCTCCCGTTTGCTCCGGGAAGCACGGAATAAACGAGAGTAGCAGGGTATGGAGAACAAAGGTTAAGGCTGGAATCTGCCCGATCGCGGAGTTTGAACGGGCCAAGGCCGAGGCACAAACCTCGAATTCGCGCGTTGACAGAATCCTTTGTATTCCCACCGCCATTCATCCCAGGTTAATTTACGGCTAAACTAGTGGCGTGAGAGTTGCGCTCGATGTTCGGCCCATTGGCGATTTTGGCGTTGGCACCTACGTGCGCAACGTCGTGCGCACCCTGGGCAAAATCGACCAGCAGAACGAATATTTCTTAATTGGCGGCAGGGACCGCGTCCGCGAACTAGGACGCATGCCGGCCAACTTCCACATTGTTCCCTTTAATTTGGAAGAGGATTCCGCGCGCGGGTACTTTGGTTTCCGCAACGTCCTGAAGCACTACAACTGTGACCTGGTACACATTCCACACCTGTTCTGGGTTCCGCAGATGCTGCCGTGCCCCTATGTAGTTACGGTCCACGACCTACTGGACTTCATGTATCGCGCAACCAACGGTTCCAGCTTTCGGCGCACGTTGCACTTTCACTGCACCCGTCAAGTGCTGAAGCGCGCGGCTCGGGTCATGGCGGTCTCCAACTTCACCAAGAAAGACATCCAGCGCTTGTTCGGCATCGACGATGAGCGCGTCGAGGTGATCTACAACGCCATTGATGACCGCTTTCGCCAGGGGCACACCTCCGATGCCGACCGGCAGTTTATTGCCGAGCGTTACCAGGTGAACTATCCCTTCCTGTTATATGCAGGCCGAATCAGCCCGCATAAAAACGTAGTGCGCATCATTGAGGCATTTTCCGCGCTCAAGGCAGAACTGGAAAAGGAGAATCGCTTTCCCGACCTGCGGCTGATCATCATTGGCGACGAACTCTCGCGGCACCCAGACCTGCGACGAGCGGTGATCCGTAGCGGACGCCAGAATGACGTGCGCTTTCTTGGATTTGTGCCCATCGACGTGCTGCGCATCTTCTACGACGCCGCCACGATTTTCGTCTTCCCGTCTCTCTATGAAGGCTTCGGGCTTCCGCCGCTGGAGGCAATGTCGCACGGCACTCCGGTCGTGACCTCCAATACATCTTCCCTGCCTGAGGTGGTAGACACCTCTGCGGTGCTGGTGAATCCCGAGAATGTATTCGAGATCATGCGGGCCCTGCACCGCGTCCTGGTGGACCAGCCATTGCGCGAACGGCTGAAGCAACGCGGCTACGAGCAGGCGCAGCGATTTTCGTGGGAGGCCTCGGTCCATCGCATCGTGCAGGTGTACTCGGAGGTGGCAGGAGATCACGGCCACGATGAAGAAGAAGGCCTGGTCCTGCCTCGCCACGAGCGAGCCTGAATCTCCTGGGAATGCTCACGCGGCTTCTGCATGTGCCTGATGCCGTGGCCACTGCTTCGCCTTAGTTTGGCAACTCCGGAAGCACAAATCCGGCTCTAACCAATGCACTTCAACTCGGGGAGGGCCGTGGCTTGGGCGTAGTGGAACGGAAGCACCTATGGCTGATTGTCTGTCTTCTGCAAATTGGGATTCTTTTCGCCTGTGCTGGGATTTCTGGTTCTTCTGAGGAACAGCCACCTCCCGGAGTCACGCTTCGCGCCATCACCGTTGCCCCCACATCTCCGGGCGTAAACGTGGGCGCCACGCAGCAACTATCGGCTTCGGGCAGCTACAGCGATGGAAGCCAGCAGGACATTACGCAATCGGTCACCTGGGCATCCACTAACAGTGGAGTGGCAACCGTGAACCCGAGCGGATTGATGACTGGCGTTGCCGCGGGATCCACCACCATTACAGCCACATCGGGTGCCGTGAATGGCACCGTGACGGCGACAGTGTCTCCTGCCACGCAACAGTCTTCCGGTGTACATGTGCTCACCTGGCACAATGACAATGCGCGAACCGGAGCGAATACCCAGGAAAGCACTCTGACTCCGGCGAATGTTAACTCCGAGAGTTTTGGGAAGCTTTTCCACTTTCAAGTCGAAGGTGATGTGCAGGCGCAGCCTCTCTACGTTTCCAATCTCACAATCAACGGAAAAGCGCGCAACGTGCTGTTTGTCGCTGCTCAGAAGGATGTGGTCTACGCATTCGATGCTGACGGCGATCCGCGTGAGCCCCTTTGGACACGTAGCTTCGTCGATCCTGCAAACGGAACGGTGGTGCCACAGGCTCCCGGAGACACGGGTGGCTCGCCTTGCTGCCCAGCGAATCCCGGCATTACCGGCACTCCGGTCATCGACGTGAACTCAAGCACCATGTACCTGGTGGCGCGAACGAAGGAAAATGGGAAGCAAATTCAGCGGTTGCACGCTCTCGACATTCTTACCGGAGCCATCAAAAAATCGGCAGTCATTAATCCTTCCGTTTCGGGAACGGGCGACAAAAACTTCCTGAGTACTCCTGGAAGCAGCGCCACAACCGTAGTCTTCAACAACGCTACTGAAAGTCAGCGGCCCGGCCTATTGCTGGCGAATGGCAATGTCTTCGTTACCTATGGGGCGCACAGTGACGCGCATCCTTACCACGGCTGGGTACTGGGATATAACGCCAACTCGCTCGATCCGGTTGTGGTGTGGAACGCAACGCCGAACGGACAAGGCGGGGGAATCTGGATGAGCGGTGGCGCACCGGCAGCGGACTCCACCGGGAACATGTACTTCTCCACCGGGAATGGTGATTTTGATCCCGGCAAGGGGAACTACTCGCAAGCCTGGATCAAGATGAGCGGCGACGGGCAGGTACTTAGCTATTTCGCTCCGTACAATTGGGATGCCTTGAATCGTCCCGATATGGATGTTGGTGGCGCCGGGCCCTCGCTCATCCTGCCAGACCAGTCCGGCGCGAATCCGCACCTGCTGGTCAGCGTAGACAAGAACGGACCTATCTTTCTGCTGGACCGGGACAATATGGGTGGGTTCCATGAGGGTGACAACAGCAACGTGATTCAAACCATTTGTGACGCATTCCCGGGAAGAACTGATTGTGCGTCGATTCGGGAAGAAAAAGATCCCCACGTTGTCCGTAGCAGCC
>JBFXAV010000032.1:0-10245 GCA_050183935.1 Candidatus Korobacteraceae bacterium
CCGGCTGAGATTCCCAGTGGGGCCCGACGTTCATGTGCAGGGCCCGCCGGATGCGTTAGTGTCGTTTGTGGACTATGGCGACTATGAGTGCCCGCATTGTGGTCGCGCTCATCCGATCACCAAACTTGTGAAGGAACATTTTGGAGACGACCTGCGATTTGTCTTCCGGCATTTTCCGCTGACCCAGATTCATCCCAGCGCAATGGCTGCGGCTGAGACAGCGGAATGGGCGGGCACGCAAGGAAAGTTCTGGGAAATGCACGACCTTTTGTTCCGGTTTCAGCGGGCTTTGTCCCCCGCGACGCTGCTGGAGCTCGCCGCTGCTCTGAACTTGAGCCCGGAAAGCCTCGCGGACAGCCTGGAGCGCGGCGTTTTTCGCGAGCGAGTTGCAAGGGACTTCACGAGTGGAGTGCGCAGCGGAGTCAATGGCACTCCCACATTCTTCATCAACGGAGAACGCTACGATGGTTCGTGGGAACTCTCGAACCTCATAACGGCCATCCAACGGAACGCTTACCGGAAAGCAAGCTGAAACCGCAGAAGTCAGCAACTGGTTTCGCACATCCTCCGGAGCACTTGCGCTGAGGTCTGCCGGCAAGGCAGAACCTCGCGGCGCATTGGTCGAGTCCACGATGCCAAGGGCCGCCGGAGCAAGGTCTCCGGTTTATTTTCTTCCTGGCACTCCGCGATAGATGACCTACAGCTCAGCACCTGTCAAAAAAGGAAAAAAGCGAGCACGATCTTGATTGCAGTAGTGTCGTGCTTTGGCGCCGTTTGACGTCCCCGCCTGCTCATTCTAAGGAATCGAAGTTGATGACGGAGGTTGTCAGGTAGCTTCAGCCTGCCCGGCTGTTGCTTACGGCGAAGAATCCAAGATTGAAAGTGGGAACGAAGCAGTTGCGAAAGGAATAATTATGTCAATCGCTCGTTGGGATCCATTCACAGAATTGGTACCTGTGCAGGAGCGCATGAACCGCTTTCTGCGAGACTTCCTGCGCGACCGAGATGAAGGCGGGAACAGCCAATTGGCAGCTCCTGCATTTGCCCCACCCATAGATATTTACGAAGACCAGAATCATCTGGTTGTGGAGATGGAAATCCCCGGAATGAAGGAAGAGGACTTAAACATACAAATCGACGGCAACGTCCTCACCGTGCGCGGCGAGCGCAAACTGGAACGGGAGGAAAAGGGAGCGGACTTCCGCCGGATTGAGCGCCAGTATGGAGTGTTTCAGCGCTCCATCACTCTGCCAGCTTCCGTCGATCCAAACAATGCCGACGCCAGTTACGACAACGGCGTGCTCCGCATCCAATTGCCGAAACGCGAAGAAGCCAAAGCCCGCCAGATCAAAGTGGGTGAGAGCAAAACTCTGAGCATGTCGGAAAAGAACAAGAGCAACAAGGAAAGCAAAGACAAAGCTGCATAAAGGAACCAGGATGCCGGTTGTTCCGGCGGAGACTCGGTGTGTCTGCATGAAACCCAGGGTCGGGATGAGGGCTCATGGCGACCAGTAATCAAGACAAAAAGTTGTGTGACATCTGCCACCAGCGGCCGGCAACGGTTCAAGTCACGGTCCGGGAAAATGGCCGCCGGACAACCCTGAATGTCTGCCAGCAGGACTACGCAAAGCTGCGCAGCCAAGAGAAGGAATCGCCGTTCGGCAGCCTGTTCGGAGGTTCGTTCGGCGGCCTCGGCGACGACTTTTTCGATCGATTCTTTGAACCTTCCAGATCGTCCGTCCCCCGTCGCCAGCCAGAGGTCATAAATATTGACGAATACCTCAGCGAGCAGGCAAAGGAAGTCCTGCAAGCAGCGGCCCAGCAGGCCGTGGAGTCGGGGGTGCGAAACATCGATTCCGAACACCTGCTTTCCGCGCTCGCCGATAACGAAGTGGCCCAGGCGATTCTGAAGCAATTCAAAGTCTCGCCGGAAGAGCTTAAGCGGCAACTGGAAGAGATCGCGCCAAAACCAAATAAGACGCAGGAAAAGCGTGAAGAAGGCCAGATTGGCGTCTCCCCACGGGTGAAGAGCGCACTCGAAGCAGCTTTCAATGTTTCCCGCGAACTCGGACACAGCTACATTGGGCCGGAACACCTGCTGATTGGGTTGGCAGAAGAGGAGAGTTTGGCCAGCGATGTCTTCCGCCGCTACGGGCTTACACCACAGGCGCTCCGCCAGCAGACAATCCGGGTGGTCGGCCGTGGAGCCGAAGAAGGGCGCGTGGAGCCCAAGAGCGATACTCCAAATCTGGACAAGTACAGCCGCGATATTACTCAAATGGCCCGGCAGGGCAAGCTCGACCCCGTAATTGGCCGCGCTGATGAGATTGAGACGGTGATCGAGATACTCGCCAGGCGAAAGAAGAACAACCCGGTGCTGATCGGTGAACCAGGAGTAGGCAAGACCGCCATCGTCGAAGGTCTGGCACAGCGCATCATCTCGGGAGAAGTACCCGAAGTACTGCATAACAAGCGACTGGTTGAGTTGAACGTGACTTCGATGGTGGCGGGAACGAAGTACCGCGGAGAATTCGAAGAGCGCGTCAAACAGGTACTGGACGAAATTCTGGAGAGGCAGAACGAGATTCTGCTATTCATCGATGAGCTGCACACAATCGTGGGAGCCGGCTCCGCCGAGGGCGGCCTGGACATTGCCAATACTTTTAAGCCAATGCTGGCGCGTGGCGAACTGCACCTAATTGGCGCAACTACTTTAAACGAATATCAAAAGCACATCGAAAAGGATGCCGCACTGGAGCGCCGCTTCCAGCCGGTTCTGGTGCCCGAACCCACCGTCGACCAGACGATCATGATTTTGCGAGGTCTTCGTGACCGTTTCGAAGCGCACCACAAGGTCACGATCACGGAAGGAGCCATCGTTGCTGCCGCGGAATTCTCCGACCGCTACATTACAGGACGATTCCTCCCGGATAAGGCGATCGACCTAATTGACCAGGCAGCCGCCCGGGTGCACATCCGCGGCACCACCCGGCCCCCAGCACTTCAGCAGATCGAGGCGGAGCTGGCGCAGCTGCGTCGCGAACGGGATTCCGCCACTTCCCGCAAAGACTACGACCGCGCCAGAGAGATTGAAGGGCAGATCGAAGCCAAGGACAAGGACCGAGAGAAGCAGCACGACGAATGGCAGAAGTCGATTCGCTCCGGAACTCCAGAAGTCACGGCGGACGACGTAGCTGAAATCGTATCGAAACTGACGGGCGTGCCAGTCACGGAGCTTACGGTTGAAGAGCGTCAGCGCCTGATCAAAATGGAGGAACGGCTGCACGAACGCGTCATTGGGCAGGACAAGGCCGTAACCGCGGTAAGCGAGGCCGTGCGCCTGGCACGAGCGGGCCTGAAAGACCGGCGCCGCCCTATCGCAACTTTCTTCTTTCTGGGACCGACCGGCGTCGGCAAGACGGAGCTGGCCAAGGCGCTGGCCGAAGTTGTGTTTGGCAGCGAGGAGTCGCTGATCCGGATCGACATGTCCGAGTACATGGAGCGTCATACGGTGTCGCGGCTGGTCGGCGCACCACCGGGATACGTCGGCTACGAAGAGGGTGGTCAGCTCACGGAAGCCGTCCGGCGCCGACCCTACTCGGTGCTTTTGCTCGACGAACTGGAAAAGGCTCACCAGGACGTGCAGAACATTCTGCTGCAAGTATTTGATGATGGACGGCTCACGGATGGAAAAGGCCGCGTGGTTGACTTCACGAACACGATCATCATCGCGACCAGCAATGTGGGTTCCGAAATCATCCAGCAGAATCTGGAAATGCCTGAGAAGGAGCGCCGCTCGTATCAGAAGCTTAAAGAAGATCTCCTGGCCCTGCTGCGGCGGCAATTCCGCCCGGAATTCCTGAACCGCATCGACGAGATCATTGTGTTCCATTCGCTGACACGCGAGCAGATCGCTCAAATTGTTGGATTGCAGCTCCTGAAGGTGCAGCGTACGGCCCATGGCCAGGGCATCACGCTCGAGTGGGATGACTCTCTGATTAAGCACTTGGCCGACGTCGGCTATCAGCCAGAGTTCGGAGCCCGGCAATTGCGCCGCCTGATCCGATCCGAGGTCGAAATCCCTCTTTCCTCGGCAATGCTGCGCGCCGAGGTTCAGGAAGGCGACACGGTCCGATTCCGCTACGATGCCAAAACCGGCAAGGTGCTATGGGACAAGATACAGCCAACGGAAAAAACCACGCCTGTACCCGAGAGGAAACGGAAACCGCGTGTCGCGGCATGATGGAGAAAGGACTGGATATGTCTATTGTACTTGCAGGCAACTGGTGGCTCGTGACACTGCGCGGTCTGCTGAGCATCCTCTTTGGTGTGATAGTCCTTGCAGTTCCGACAACAGCTATCACCGTTCTGGTGCTGGTATTCGGAGTGTATGCGCTCGTCAACGGGGCTTTGGCTCTTTTGTCCGCAGTGCGCACTGGACGTGAACCCGGACGCTGGACTCCCGGCCTATGGGAGGGAGCCATAAGTATGCTCGCGGGCGTATTCGCCATCGTTTCACCGGGACTGACGGTGCTCGCCCTAGTACTGCTGGTGGCAGCCTGGGCTGTGGTCACCGGGGCTTTTGGTGTGTTTGCCGCCATTCGCCTGCGCAAGACGGTCCGGGGCGAGTGGCTGCTGGCCCTGGCCGCTGTCGCCTCCATGGTTTTCGGCATCGCATTGTGGTGGGCTCCCGTATTTGGCGCCATTGTGTTGGTGTCGTGGATCGGGGCCTATTCAATCGTGCTGGGAGCCCTGCAACTCGCGCTGGCATTCCGCTTGCGGCGCTGGGGACAACAGGTGGGAGCGCTGCCGGAAATTAAGAAAGCGGCCTAGAGAACTGGAACTCTATGGCCAGACTCCTTCATTTTGTTCCCAAGCCATGACACTGCGCGAACAATTGCGAAAAAGCCAACTACGCTGGGGCACGTTATCGCTGTATGAAAGATTCGAGCAAGCGATCATCTCCGTTCTCGGTCTCGTCATCGCCGCTATCGTAGTAATTGCGACCTGGCAGTTGTTGCTCATCACCATTTCGCTTGTTCGTTCCCACCTGCTTGAACCTATCGACTACGCGGTATTTCAAGCCGTGTTCGGGATGATCTTTGCGGTCTTAATCGCGCTTGAATTTAAACACACTCTCAGGGCAGTCCTGCACGGCCGTGGCACTGTGGTCCAAGTCGGTTCCGTGGTCCTGATTGCCATCCTGGCCCTGGTACGCAAATTCATTATTCTGGACGTCCAAACTGCCAGCCCCGGACTGATCGGCGCCTTGGCCGGCGCCGTGCTAGCACTCGGGATCGTCTTCTGGCTGATTCGTCGGCAAGACCGTCGCGGGACACAACACTTGGAAGGAAGTATTCGCCGCCCTCCCGGTTTGGAGAGAGAAACAGTGGAGGTAGTCTAGACCAAGCGGGCGGTCGTACACGAGAAAACAGGGTCGGGGCAAGAGCATGTTACCAATACGAGATACGATTCCCCGCCGAAACCCGCCAATTGTTACTTGGTCGCTCATCCTGATTAATAGCGTCATCTTTGTCTTCGAGCTCGCGATGAGCCAATACGTGCTCGAGCATTTTTTTTACCGCTTTGGCCTGGTGCCGGCCCGCTACACTCACCCGCAGTGGGCACAACTAGTCGGACTCCCTGTCGACGACTACTTCCCGTTTCTGACCAACATGTTTTTGCATGGAGGCTGGATGCACATTATCTCCAACATGTGGGCACTCTGGATCTTTGGAGACAACGTAGAAGATCGCATGGGGCCGGTCCGCTTCCTGATTTTCTATGTGCTCTGCGGGTTGGGAGCGGGCTTTGTGCACTGGTTTACCAATCCTTATTCAACGGTTCCGGCGGTCGGCGCCTCTGGAGCCATCGCTGGCGTTATGGGAGCTTATTTCGTTCTCTTTCCCCACTCGAGGATAATCGTTCTCCTGCCGATCCTCTTTCTTCCCTTCTTCTTTGAGCTGCCCGCTGTCATATATCTGGGAGTATGGATCTTCACGCAGTTCGTCAGCGGCACACTCTCTCTTCTCAGTCCCACGGATGTCGGAGGAATAGCGTGGTGGGCGCACGTCGGCGGTTTCACCACGGGAGTCCTGCTACATTTTGTCTTCGTGAAGCGTGGCGACCGGTACCGCCAGCCGGCACGCGATGAATATGGCTGGGAGGCTGCTTGGGTTCCAGTCCGTCACTGGAGGAACTATCGATGACGCCGAGCGACATTTTCTTCCTGTTTTTCTTGTTTTCCGCGCTTCAGCCTGTGCTGAAGCAGCGTTTTCTAGAGGCCTCACGCCAGCGGTTGATCGCGAGAATCGAGAGCCAGCGGAAGTCGCGCGTCATTCTGCTGGTTCACCGCCAGGAGACGATGGGATTCCTGGGCTTCCCGGTATTTCGCTACATTGATGTCAACGATTCGGAGGAGGTACTCCGGGCGATTCACCTGACGGACGAAGGTGTTCCTCTCGACCTGATGCTGCATACCCCAGGCGGACTGGTCCTGGCTTCGTTGCAGATTGCACGCGCCATTCACAAACACAAGGGGAAGGTCACGGCCTTCGTGCCGCACTACGCCATGTCTGGAGGAACCTTGATTGCGCTTGCCGCCGACGAGATCGTGATGAGTGAAGACGCGGTGCTGGGACCAGTGGATCCGCAGCTCGGACAGTATCCGGCGGCATCCATCGTGAAGGCAGTCGCCAGGAAACCGGTTGCCGAGGTAGACGACAACACTTTGATTCTTGCCGACCAGGCCGAGAAAGCCCTCTTCCAGTTGCGTGAGAGCGTGAAAGAACTCCTGCAATCCAAATGCCCGGACGACAAAGTTGAAGAGCTGGCCAAGTTGCTCTCGCAGGGAACTTGGACACATGACCATCCGATCACGTTCGAAACAGCCCAAAGTTTCGGACTTCCCGTACGCACCGACATACCTCCCGAGTTCCTCGATTTAATGAGTTTGTATCCGCAGCCGGTTCGCCGCCAGCCCACAGTTGAGTACCTGCCGGAACCCAGACGGCACCAGCCATTTCGAGGAGAGCGGTGAGCAGCAGAAAGCTCGCGAGGCCGGCACGCCATCAGAGCCTCCGCCGGAAGTCCGGACGTTTTTTCGTTCCTGGCTCGATCCGGCTCCCAGTACAGCAGTACATCCACACGGAAGAGATGGGTGGAGCGGTGTTGCTGGCGGCAACGGTACTTGCCCTGATCCTCGCTAATTCGTCTATTGGGCAGACGTACTTCGCTGTATTAGAGACCTCTATCAGCTTGAGCATCGGACCAGTAGCCATCACAAAAGATGTACAGCACTGGATTAACGAAGGGCTGCTGGTCCTGTTCTTCTTTGTCGTTGGGCTCGAAATAAAGCGAGAGATTGTTTCCGGTGCGTTGTCCACCGTCAGGCGCGCTACGCTCCCCGCCCTTGCCGCCACCGGAGGCATGATCGTTCCAGCCGGAATCTACCTCCTGCTCACTCCCCGGGAGCATTGGGGAGGCTGGGCGGTTCCCATAGCTTCGGACACCGCTTTTGTGCTCGGGGTCTTGGCGTTGGTGGGAGGACGCTCCAGGCAGAGCCTCCGCGTTCTTCTCCTTGCCACGATGGTGGTCGATGACGTGCTCGCAGTGGCCGTGATTGCAGGATTCTATTCGCGGGAGATCGCTATTCAATATTTGCTTGCCGCCGCGGGACTCGTCCTCGTAATCCTTTTCCTTCAACGCCTCGCTGGCTTTAACGGTTGGATGTTCGCGGTCCTAGGCGTTGCGCTCTGGCTAACTTTCCTGCAAAGCGGAATTCATGCCACCATGGGGGGAATCGTCCTAGGGCTGCTAGTTCCGGCGGAACCACACTACCGATATGAGAACTTTCACCCATCGTTGAACCAGTTGCATAGCACTTTTCAATCGGCATTTAATCGCTCCGATCAGGAAAGCGCGGAAGTAGTCTTAGGCCAGATCGGGGACTTGGCGCGAGGTACCGAGCCTCCGCTAGAGAGGATCGAACGGGCTGCCCATATTTGGAGCGCCTTCATTGTTCTGCCAATCTTTGCGTTGGCGAATGCAGGTGTTCCGCTTTCACCCGGGGCAGTTAGCGCATCGCTCCAGCACCCGGTTACTCAAGGGATTGCGGTCGGGCTGATATTCGGCAAGCCAATAGGTATTGTGTTGCTGGTTTGGGTCGGCTTACGCCTGGGAGTTGCTGACCTTGCGCGCGAGATAAACTGGAGACAGATCACCGGAATCGGGCTGCTCGCCGGGATGGGATTCACTATGTCCATTTTTATCGCTGAGCTCGCCTTTGCCGATCCGATACTCCGTATCCATTCCAAGACCGGAATTCTTCTGGCATCCGCAGTTTCGGGCGTGCTTGGATTCATGTTTTTGAAAGCCCCCCATCGTGCGGCCATGCAGAGCGAGGCGCACCAGCACGGCTAGCTTGAACGCGGTTAAATAACGCTATCGGAATAATCGGATCGTGGCTGCCCCGGCACTCAATCCCCTGCCATACAAAATACCCGAGGTAAAAGCGGTTTTTCAAAATCGTTTCGAGATACGATCTGGCAAAGCGAATGCCGGTTTCTGAAAAGATAGTGCTGCGCAACCTGCTCAACGAGTAGTTTCCTACTCAGCTCGGTTTATCAGTACGGCTGGTTAATTCCCTACTATCCGTCTCTATTCCAGAATCTCGACGATTCCTACAGCTCCATTCACGCGAATGCGCTGACCGGTTTTGATTTTCTGTGTTGCCGTGGTTGTGCCGACCACCGCGGGAATGCCGAACTCGCGCGAGACCACTGCCGGGTGCGACAACGCGCCACCGGAGTCGGTAACCAGCCCGCTGATTTTGGTGAACAGCACCACCCACGCCGGGTTTGTCATTTTGCAGACCAGCACGTCACCCTTGGTGACCTGGTCGAACTGCTCCGGGGATTGCACAATGCGCGCCGTGCCTTCCACCACCCCAGCCGAAGCGCCCAGTCCGCGCAGTATGCCCGCCGGCTGCTTGGCTGCCTGCTTCGAGCGTTCGTATATATCGGGCCAGTCCCACAAACCCTGCTTGTAAGGCTCCTGATAGAGCGACCAATGCGTAATCGTCCCTGCCCACAACCGCGGACGCACGCCAAAGTTCTTGTCGCGCTGCTTGCGGCGCTGTTTCGTCAGCGCCTTGCCATCAAACGCCTGGAAGTTTGCGCTCAGCACTCGCAGCTCGTGATACTTGAGGAACAACACATCGTCTGGCTGGCTCAGCACTCCAAGCTCCACCATCTTGCGGCCAATCGCCATCAGCACCAGACGCACACGCGCATACGTTCCCTGATCCATATAGAAGTGGTGGTCGGGAGTCAGCGGCGTCATCTTGAGCGCTAAGTCGAGCGCCGATTGTAACTTGTCGCGGTCGGCCTGCGGACGGTCCTTGGGAAATAGTGCCCACATCTCAGCGATGGCCTTGTCGCGTCCCTCGCGAAGCTGCTGCACATCTTTAGGATAGTCATAGTCAGAGAGCAGATAACCGCGCAGCGCCTCCACAATCGGCGTCGGGTCTTCCCGCCAGGTGGTGTAGATGTACTCGTGCGTGTACATGGATTTGTTGCCGAACTCCATCTTGTAGGCGTCGATCTCCTTGAGCAGGGCGCGGCCATCTTCGGAGTCTGCCAGCGCGCGCATCACGCCGGAGCCAGTTTCGTTTGTGTCAAAAGCCGCCTTTACAGCCGTGGACTTTTTGACCTTCTCCTTCATGTTCCAGAGTTCACGAATCGAGTCCCAGTTGCGGTCTTCGTCGGAAACCAGAATGCGTCCGGCCAGCGGCTTCTGCTCTGCTCCAAGGTATTCCACCAGCAGGCCCTCAAAGGCCTTGGAGGTTTGGAACTGCGCCATGTTCAGCACCCAGTGCAGGCGGAAGTGGCGCTCCTGAATGTCGATGGCGTCTTCCAGCAGGATCATCAACTCCGGCAGTGAAGACGTGTCCATAGGAAACGTATCGAGGTACTCGAAGTTGCGCAGAATCTCCGGCAGCAGACGGTTCTTCCACCAGCCCAGAAACTTGTCAGCGTAGATGGGCATGACCATGCCGAAGTAGGGCGCAAGCTCAGCTTCTTCCTTGGGATCGCGGGGAACGACCGCGCTGTGGACATAACCATCGACGATCTTGCCGAGCCAGTCTTTGCCAAACGGCACGCCGAAGCGGCGATACATGTAGTTACACGTGTACCACCAGCCCCCAATGTCGAACCACATGGGCGAGATCGGCTGTGGGCAGTG
>JBFXAV010000033.1:0-10146 GCA_050183935.1 Candidatus Korobacteraceae bacterium
GCTGCTAGCTTCCATCGCCGGGGTTTCGCTGCTCGTGGGTGGCATCGGCATCATGAACATTATGCTGGTCTCGGTCACCGAGCGTACCCGCGAGATAGGCATCCGCATGGCCATTGGAGCCACTGAAGAAGACGTGCAGCGGCAGTTCTTGATTGAAGCCGTGGTGCTGAGTTGCATGGGAGGCATCGTCGGCATCATCATCGGTGCCGCAGCCTCGTATCTGATTACCGGCCTCCTTGGATGGGCGGTGGTGGTCTCGCCCAAAGCAATTGCCATCGCGGTAGTCTTCTCGATGGGCGTGGGAATTTTCTTTGGATACTATCCGGCGCGCAAGGCCGCACGGCTCGACCCGATTGAAGCACTGCGTTACGAATAAGTTTTTGCAGAGAACCTTCAATCGAATTGGGACGCTCCGAATCTTTGGCGATGAAAGACTCGGATTGTGTCGCAATGCGACTCGCTGATGGGGCACTGCACCTCCATTTGAAGCTCAGTCAGATCACTCATCAGACCCAGGAATTCTCTTCAATCCCTTCTTTCCAATTGACAGTCTCTCCAGCCTGCTTCCATACTGCTCCCCGCCAGAACCGGCCAGGACCGCAGGACCGAATGCCCCCAGGTAGATGTAGTTTTTTCTGTGCCCTAGTTTTCCTCATCTGCATTCCGCGTGTGTTCGCGGCCCAGCAAAGACCTGCGCCTGCACCCTCAAGGCAACAAGACCAGAACCAACTATGGGCAGAATGGTTTTCCCAGGGACGGACAGTTCCCAGCGGAGACGCCGCGCAGCGCCTGCAACGCGCCTATCAGCAGCGGCTTCGCCTACGGGCCAATCAGGCATCACACCCATCTTCAGTTGGTCTTCTTAAAACTCAGGATAGCCTTGCGCAAAAGGGTTCCGCGGCCTCGGCAGTCTCGACTACTTCGTTCGGCAACACCAACGCGCTGTGGTTGCCTCTTGGTCCGCGAGTTACCGCCAGCGCTGCCACTCACACTCCGTCTCCGGAGAACCTGCACCAGGACTACGGTCCAGTTACCGGTCGCATCACTGCCCTTGCGGTTGATCCCAACGATCCCACCGGCAACACGGTATATGCCGGAGCAGCCACCGGAGGCCTGTGGCGCTCGCGCAATGCAGCGGATTCCTTACGCGCTGCCTGCCCCAACTCAACCGCGCAGTGCTCCGCCAATGTGATCTGGGAACCGCTGCTCGACCACCAGCCCACACTGGCCGTCGGCGCCGTTGCTGTTCATCCACAAAATGCCGATTGGATTCTTGTAGGCACCGGCGAAGCCAACAACGCAGCAGACTCCTACTACGGCATGGGATTTCTGCTCTCCAAAGACGGAGGGCAATCCTGGAATCTGAAAGACTTCACCGTTGCCGGCCAGCCTCTGCACGGTCTGGGAATCACCGCGATCGCGTTCCACACGACGGACCCGAACATCGTGGTGGCCACCGCCGCCGCGACCTCGGCAGGGCTTCGCCTGGGAGCAGAAACCGGCGGCGCAGCCGCACGCGGCATTTACTATTCTTCCGATGCTGGGGAGAGCTGGCACAAGGCCGCCGTGCAGGACGGTTCCAGCGCTCCGGTCGGGAGCGCGTCCGCTAACGCGGTGGTCTACAACGCGCAAGCAGGAAGGTTCTACGCCGATCTTCGTCTTCATGGCGTGTACTCCTCAAGCGACGGCGTCAACTGGACACGGCTGGCAAGCCAGCCCGGCGGCAGCCTGCTGGCTCTTTCACAGTGTCCAACGCTTCCCGTGAGTGGCTCGCCATCTGCCTGCCCTCTCTACCGTGCAGAGCTCGCCGTGGTTCCCGGACGAAACGAGATGTATGCGTGGATTGTCGATGCCCTCAGCCAGAACCGGGGAATGTTTCAGACACTGGATGGAGGAGCCAGTTGGTACCAGGTTCCCACGTCCGCGATGGAGAATTGTGGCGATCCATTGGGATGTGGCACGGTGCAAGGCATCTACAATCTCGCGCTGGCCGCAATGCCAACCGGAAGCACAACGGACCTTTACGCCGGGGCGGTCAATATTTTCCGTTGCCGTCTGAGCCCTTCGCCTGCCCAGCCCCAGAGTTGTGAGTTTGTAAATATCACCCATGCCTACGGGTGCGACCCAGCCGGATCGTATTCCCACGTTCATCCCAACCAGCATGCCATCGCCTTTCCTGTGCAACATCCGAACATCTTGTACTTCGGAAATGATGGCGGCGTGTACCGAACTCTCGACAGCTTCGCGCAGAATAGCGGCTCCTGCCAGAACCCTCCGGCGACACCGTGGTTTGACAACGTAAATTTCTCCGCGGCTCCCTATGGCGGTCTTGGTTCCCTGCTCCGGTTTCTTTCGATTTCGCAGCACCCCACTGATGCAAGCTTGCTGCTGGGTGGAACCCGCAACAACGGCTCGCCTTTCACCAGCGCAGCAACTGCCTCGAGTGGAACCTGGCTGGCTGGCAATCGCGGCAGTGCTGGAAATACAGCCATCAACCCTGCCGATCCCGATGAGTGGTTCACCAGCACTCCGGGTGTAGGAGGCTCCGGTTTCAGTTTCGATCTTCGGCGCTGTACGCTTGGAACCGCTTGCAGCCCGGCATCGTTTCAACCGGTAATTGGAGCGGTGCAGACTGGTGGCGATGCTTCTTCGTTCTCTCCACCCTACCTGCTTGACCCTCAGGCGCCGGAACGCCTGGTTTCCGGGACCTGTCGTGTTTGGCGCGGGGATAGCGACGGCCTGAGCAGTGAATGGGGTTCTCCCGGAAGCCCGCGCAGCATCAACTTCGCCGCCGATCCGGCAGGCGCTTCTTCCTCCACTGCATGTTCTTCTGAACATGCCATGCTGGCTTCGCTGGCCGCGGGCGGTCCCTTAGTCGCTAACCACGGCTCACAGGTGATATGGGCGGGACAGGAAGGCAATGGAGTTTCCGGCGGCGAACTCTGGGTAACCCTGCATGCCGAAGATGGTCCCGCCTCCTGGCGGCGGGCACTCGCCGCAAACACCTCCTGCTCTGGAGCTCCATTCAATCCCCGGCGTTACACCGTCTCAGACATCGCGCTCGATCCTGCTGATCTCACTGGTCGCACCGCGTACGCTACGGTGATGGGATTCACGGACTACGCCAGTGGACACATCTTCAAGGTTGTGGTCAGTGACACTCCGGCATTCGCTTCTACCTGTACCGACATCACCGGCAATCTGCCGGATGTTCCCGCAAACTCCGTCGTCACCGACTCCGCCACTCCCGGCGCCCTCTTCGCAGGCACGGACATTGGCGTATTCGTGACGAACAATCCGGCAGCAGGCGCGGCCTGGGAGGAAGTGGGCCCGCCCGGTGGCCCTGGTGCTTTGCCTAACGTGATCGTAAGCAAGCTGCGGATTTTCTCGGATGCAGCCGGTGTGAAGCTGCGCGCGGCAACTTACGGCCGTGGCCTGTGGGAGGCCTCGCTTACCGCCGATTTTCAAGTCGTACTCGACAGCAACACCATCTTTTCGTTTCCTGGAGTGCAGCAAACGTTTTCCGGAAGGCTATTTGCCCTTGCAGGCTACAGCCACAACGTCACCATCACCTGCGAAGCGAACGGTGGCGGGATTCCCAGCCAGTGCGATAGCGTTGCTGCCCTCAGCCCCTCCCCTACGGGGACACCGTTCACCATCACCGTAGCGCACGGCTCGGTGCAGGATATTGCCTTCCGCTTGAAAGCAACTGGGAGCGACGGCACCGAGCACCTGCTTCCGCTCACGTTGCACGTCGGCGACTTCCAGATCAGCGGCCCCACGCCGAATCCGCTGAACGCGCCGCGCGGTACCAGTAGTCAGGGCAACTTTTCCCTGATGACAAGCGGGAGCATCCACACAACCGTCACCCTTTCCTGCGGGTCCGCTGGGGGAGGGCCACTTCCGGCGGGCATCACCTGCACTCCAGCGCCTGCAAGCCTCACACTCACCAGCACCGGCGCCACCGCCACGCTTACGATTCTGGCGGCGAGTAATGCCGCCATCGGCAATCATGCGCTTCGGGTTTCCGCTACCTATGCCGACGGCGCTCTTGTAAAGACAGCGAATTGGACGGTCACAGTCGCGGTAAACCCGCGCTTTGAGCTTCAAGCAGGCGACTCTTCGCTGGGCACGGCCAAGCCGGGACAGACTCTTACACGCGCCATTTCAGCCGAATCGCTCGATGGCTACCCGGCCACCACGGTTCAGTTGAGTTGCCAGTTAAGCGGCAACCCCGGAACAGCCGCCTGCGAGGTCGCGCCCCCAAGCATCACTCTGGCATCCGGAGCTACCCAAACAGCGATGCTCAGTATTCACACGACCGGTGCAGTAGCGGCCGACACGTTTGTTACCGTCACAGGCGCCGATGGATCGCTCACCCGAAACACCACGCTCTCGTATTCCATTCAGGATTACCGGCTGATTGTGCCCCCTCTGGAACTCATCCCCGGAGGACCCGTTCGCACTGCCGCCGTGAGCATTGTTCCCGAGAATGGCTATACCGGAAGCGTGGCGCTAAACTGCATCCCCGGCTCTGTATTCGGATCGTGCTCTTTCTCTCCCCCGGGGCCGGTGACCGTAGGTGCAGGAGGCGCAACTGTGAACCTTACCGTGACTGCTCCGGTAAACGCCCCATCAGGAACCCACTCGTTGAAACTTCGCAGCAACGATGCTGCCTTGCCCTCTGCCTCACGCGACCTGGACGTGCCCGTCAACATCTATGACTTCCAATGGAGTGGATCGTCCGTCCCGAGTGTCTCCGTCAATGCAGGCGAAACAGCAACCTACACTCTGGCGTGGTCCAGTGGTCCATTGTCCTTTCCCCAGGCAGTGACCTTCTCGTGCGCCGGTCTGCCTCAGCTCACAAGCTGCGAGTTTTCCCCTGCGGAGCTGCAATCCGGCCTGAGCAGCGCCTCCGTACAGGTCAGGATTCGCACCACCGCCGTGACTGTCACTGCTCTGCCTTCCCACCAACCTGGTGGCATCCTGTTTGCCTTGTGGCTTGGTCTTCCTGTTGCTGGGCTTGTGCTCACGGGTCTTCACCACCACCCCAGGGCACAACGCGGACGCACCTGCATCCTGCTCGCGCTGCTTGTGTGCCTCTTCGCGTGCGGCGGAGGTGGCGGGAACGACTTTGTGCCTCCCATTCCGAAGCCGGGAACACCCAGCGGGACCTACGCGATTACAATCCAAGGCAATACCACTGGTAACGTTGGCGCGGCCCAGCGCAGTACGCAGGTAACATTGATCGTACGCTAAGAATCAGGCAGACTCTTGATGGAACACCGCACGTACGGGAACTCCTGCACTCTGGCGTCTTGCCCAAAAGAGGCACAATGCAGAACTACGATGTTGTAATCGTCGGTGGCGGCATCGTCGGCATCGCCACTGCCATGGAATTAATGCGGCGTTCGCCCAGCCTGCGCCTTCTGGTCCTGGAAAAAGAGGACAGGACCGCCGCCCACCAGAGCAGCCACAACAGCGGCGTGATTCACTCCGGGGTGTACTACCGTCCGGGGTCGCTCCGCGCGAAATTGTGTGTCACCGGCGCGCAGGAGATGCTGGCATTCTGCCGCAAGCACGGCATTCCTTACGATGTCTGCGGCAAGGTAATCGTGGCCACCCAAGCTGCTGAACTTTCCCGCCTTGATGAACTTGAGCGTCGCGGCAAAGCCAACGGCGTCCCTGGACTGGAACGAATTGGCCCCGAGCGTCTGCGGGAACTTGAACCTCACGTCACCGGCATTGCCGCCTTGCATGTTCCCGGGGCCGCCATCACCGACTATGGCGCTGTAACGCGCCGCATGGCGGAGCTTCTTCAGGAAAGCGGTGGCGAAATTCGTACTCGTGCGGAAGTGCGTGGCATTTCCCGGCGCGGAAAAGAAATCGTGCTTGAGACCACGCAGGGAGAATTTTCTGCCGGATATATGGTGAACTGCGCCGGACTTTTCAGTGACCGCATCGCGCAGATGGCCGGCGCCAAAGTGGAAACCCGCATTGTTCCGTTCCGTGGCGAATACTACGAGCTTACGCCCGAACGCAATGAACTGGTGCGCGGCTTGATCTATCCCGTGCCAGATCCTAGGTTTCCTTTTCTCGGCGTTCACTTCACCCGCAAGGTTCGCGGCGCAGTGGAATGCGGTCCGAATGCCGTGCTGGCGCTGCGCCGCGAAGGTTATTCCAAGTCGGATTTCGACCTCGCTGATGCCGCCGATGCGTTGGGAATTTCCGGCTTCCGTCGCATGGCCATGCGTTTTCGGCGCACCGGAGCGGCAGAGATGTACCGCTCATTCAGCAAGGCCGCTTTCACCCGCAGCCTGCAAACGCTGGTTCCCGAAGTTCGTTCCGTAGACCAGCGGCCCGGCGGCTCCGGGGTACGTGCACAAGCCCTGAATCCCGATGGAACTTTGGTCGATGATTTCTGCTTCTCGCAGGGCGAGCATGTTTTGCATGTTTTGAATGTGCCTTCGCCCGCAGCCACGGCGTCCATAGTGATTGGACGGGCCGTGGCTGACATGGCCGAGTCTGCGCTGCCCGCAACTGTCTGCCGGTAACTATTGACCCGTTTTGTATCCGGGTGCGCTTTGCGCTGCTGCGCCAGGACACGGGTTAAGATTGGACCAATGCCGAAAACCACCTCCGCCATCAAGCACGCGCCCGTCAAAGCGCGTCCTTCGCAGAAAGCGCGCCGTCGTGCGCGTCCGAAGCCGGTTATTCCGTCCCTTGCTGGGAAGTCTATGCCGAGATTCGCCGTTGCCATCATGGCAGCGGGCAAAGGTACGCGCCTGAAGTCACGGCATCCCAAGGTGCTGCACGCAATCGGAGGCAAGCCGCTGCTGGCGCACGTTATCGCCGCCGCCGCCCAGCTCGTTCCGGCAAGCGATATTCACGTAATCATCGGTCACGAAGCCGAGCGCGTCCGCGAAGCCATGGCATCCACCGGCGTGAATTTCGTTCTGCAGGAAAAGCAGCTCGGCACTGGGCATGCCATGATGAGCGCGCGCCAGGCGCTCGCTCCTTACGACCACGTATTGGTGCTTTCCGGCGACGTTCCACTCTTGCGCTCTGAGACCATCACGCGGGTGCGGGACTTTCATCTTGCGCATCGCGCGGCCATGACCGTTGTCACCGCCGAGCCTCCGGATCCCACTGGCTATGGGCGCATTGTCCATAAGAAGAAGAGCGGACGCGTGACCGACGAGATTCAAGCCATCGTGGAGCAGAAAGCACTCTCGCCTGCTCAGGAGCGCATCCGCGAGATGAATGCGGGAATCTATGCCTTTGCAGTCCAACCGCTGTTCGCGCGCATTGACCTCCTTACTACTGACAATCCCGCGCAAGAGTTCTACCTCACGGACATGGCTGCCCTGCTGGGCGCAGCGGGAGCGCCGGTGCTGGCCGTGAAGGTCGAGGATGCCCATGAAGTTCTGGGCGCCAACAACCGTGCCGAGCTGGCGGAGCTTGATGCCCAGATCCGCCGCGCAAAATGCCAGGAACTGATGGCCTCTGGCGTCACCATCTTCCGTCCAGAGACGTGCGTCATCGACAGTGAAGTCAGCGTCGGCAGCGATACCGTGATCGAGCCCTTCGTGCAGATACTGGGCAAGACAAGCATCGGAGCGGATTGTCACATCCGCTCTTACAGCGTGATCAGCAACTCCGAGATCGCTGACAACGTCACCATCCGTCCCGGTTCTATCCTCGATCAGGCGCGCGTGGCTGAGGGAGCACTTCTTGGTCCTTACTGCCACCTGCGGCCGGGCAGCGACATCGGCCCCAAAGCGCACGTTGGCAACTTCGTGGAAACCAAGAAGACACGCATGGGCCGCGGCTCCAAGGCCAACCACCTCACTTACCTTGGGGATGCGGTTATTGGCGAAGGGGTGAACGTCGGTGCAGGGACCATCACCTGCAACTACGACGGCGTCAACAAGCACCAGACAGTCATTGAAGACGGAGCCTTCATCGGCAGCGACTCCACCCTGGTTGCGCCCGTCACCATCGGCCGCGGCGCCTATGTAGGCGCAGCCGCCTGCATCACCGACAATGTTCCCGCCGAATCCCTGGCAATCGCCCGCGCCCGTCAGATCAATAAAGAAGGCTGGGTGAGGGCGCGGAGACAAAAACTCCACGACTAGGAGTAAAGGAAACCCGCACTATCCAAAAAGCAGCAAATAATAGCAAGTAATCTGGTTCAAGCACTTCACGGATCTTAGCGTTCTCGGTAGCTGGCGCAGGTGTTGCAGCATTCCTATTTGCTCGAGATGAAGCAAACGACGAAAGATAACGTCATCTACCTCAGCGTGTCTCTAGTCATCGCCGCCGCAGGGATTTTTTATGCATTTTATGTAGAGAAGACAACGGGAAAATTCCAGACTGTCCCGGGGCCAATTCTTTGGGGTATTCTCTCCACTCCCGGTATTGCGGCACTGATCTTGGAACATTTCTGGAAGTACCGTCATCGGGCCGTTCTCTGGGTTATTTTGTTCGTTGTTGTCGCAATGAATTTGCTGGCCGTGTTTATCACTTATTCTCGGGGCTTGGATCCGCCTGTGCTCTTATGGAGCACCATCACAGGCCTGTGGGTGGTTGTTATATTCATCGTCGCTGAAAAGCTTTTACTACCAAAACGCGGTAGTTGATAATAGTCAGTCGTGCTACAAGCTCTCATCTTCCTGAAAACACATCCAGACCAGATGCTTGCCCTCCACAAATGTGCCCTGCGGCAAGCGGGTGCGGGACTTCAGTAATATTGAGTCCCGGCCTTGCGCCCGTTACAGTTTCACCATGTCTGTCGCGGGAGTTGTACGGGATGCAGGAATAGGAGAACAGCGGCGCTGGCCGCGCTACCAGATCAGCGTGCCCGTAATTGTACTGATTCGCCGCGAAGATAAAACCGTGCTCGCAAACGGGCGCGGCACCGAGTTAAACGAAGGCGGGCTAGCGGTGTTTGTCAGCGCAGAGCTCGCCATCGACGAGGAAGTCGAAATCAGCTTTACCCCGCCCTATAACAACACACCCATCGAAGTACGCTGCGCCGTGCGCAACCGCCAGGGCTATATTTATGGCCTGGAATTCCTGGAGGGAAAGGCTGAAGATGCCCAGCGTGTCGAGCAGATTCGCAACGTACTGCGGGCGATCGGGCTGCCAAAATGATCGCGCCTGCGCGGCGTCTGAGCCGCGCGCGATCATCCTGAGCGAAGCGAAGGATATGAGTTCAACCGCGGAGGCGCAGAGACCTTCTTACTCAGAACCACTCCACGTAAGAGAAGGTTCCAATATGCAAGAAAGCCCCGATGTCGAATCGGGGCTTTCTTATTCTCCAGCCTAGCGTTTTCGCAGTTCCCGTTACTTCGTCCTGCCTGCCTCCGCGCCAGAGTTCTCCATGGAATACGCCGCCTGCGCTGCCGCCAGCCGCGCCGTGAGCACGCGGAATGGCGAGCAGGAGACGTAGTTCAAGCCGAGCTGCGCACAGAACTCCACGGAAGCCGGATCGCCGCCGTGTTCTCCGCAGATTCCCAGCTTGATATCCGAGCGCGTGGCGCGGCCTTTCTGCGAGGCAATCTTCATCAGCTCGCCCACGCCATCACGGTCCACGGTCTGGAACGGGTCCTGCTTCAGGATTCCTTCCCCCAGGTACGACGGCAGGAACTTGTTGATGTCGTCACGCGAGAAGCCGAAGGTGGTCTGTGTAAGATCGTTGGTGCCGAAGCTGAAGAACTGCGCTTCCTTGGCGATCTCGCCCGCAGTCACAGCAGCACGCGGCAGCTCGATCATGGTTCCCACCAGATAATCCACTTTCTTTTCTTTTTCGGTGAAGACCTCATCGGCCACGCGGCGCACAATTGCCGCCTGGTTGGCCATTTCCTTCAGCGTGCCCACCAGGGGAATCATGACCTCGGGCTTTACCTTCACGCCGTCTTTGGCGACAGCAACCGCAGCCTCGAAGATGGCCCGCGCCTGCATCTCGGTGATCTCCGGATAAGTGATGCCTAGGCGGCAGCCACGATGTCCCAGCATGGGATTGAACTCATGCAGCTCTTCCACGCGCCGAAGCATAGTGCGCAGTTCCTTCAGCTTGGGAGACTTCGGCTTGGTGGCCTCAGCACGGCTATGTCGACCATAAGGTCTTCCCGGCGCGGCAGA
>JBFXAV010000034.1:0-10090 GCA_050183935.1 Candidatus Korobacteraceae bacterium
GTACGGATTGGCCCGAAATCATAACGTCAATAGGCTAGCCGCCAATGACCGAGAGGCGATAGCTGCTGTATCATCAACTGTTATGTCCCAGCCCGCCCAGCAAGCGTCCCCAAGGCCTGTTTCGCTCCACGCGTTCCAGACGGACGACCCTCGCCTGCGCTCTATCTCAGGGAAAGTTCTAGGAGGCGAGCGTCTTTCGGCTGAGGACGCGCTGGCGCTTTACGCTTCCCCGGATATTCTTGCCGTGGGTTGGCTGGCGAATCATGTTCGCGAGCGCATGCACGGCGATGTAACGTACTTCAACGTCAACCGCCACATCAACCCTACGAACGTTTGCGTGGCCGCGTGCCGGCTTTGCGCCTTTGGACGCAAGAAGGACACCTCCGGCTCCTACACCATGGCGCTGGAGGAGGCATGGCAGACGGCGGCCTCCGGTTACTCCGAGGCGGTGACTGAATTTCACATCGTCGGAGGGCTGCACCCCGACCTGCCGTTCGAATATTTTCTGGATTTGATCTCCGGACTTAAGCAGCGTTTCCCGCAGGTCCATTTGAAGGCCTTCACCATGGTGGAGGTCGCGTTCCTCGCCAAGATCGCCAAGCTCAGCATCCGTGAAACATTATTGAAGCTGAAGGAAGCTGGGGTGGATTCCATGCCGGGAGGCGGCGCGGAAATTTTCACCGAGCGTGTACGGCACATTATTTGCGATCACAAAATCGATGGCAGTCAGTGGCTGGAAACCGCGCGCATGGCGCATGAGGCTGGCCTGCGCTCCAACGCCACCATGCTCTACGGCCACATCGAAACAGATGAAGACCGCGTGGACCACCTGCTGAAGCTGCGCGCGCTTCAGGATGAAACCGGCGGCTTCCAGACCTTTATCCCGCTGGCATTCCACCCGGCCAATACACCGCTGGAACACCTGCCCACCACTACCGGCTTCACCGACATCCGCAACATCGCCGTAGCCCGGCTGGTGCTCGACAATTTCGAGCACATCAAGGCCTACTGGCAAATGCTAGGCACCAAAATCGCGCAGATTGCGCAGCGCTTCGGCGCCGATGACCTTGACGGCACGGTAATCGAAGAAAAGATTTACCACGACGCCGGCGCCACCACGCCTCAAGGGCTGCGCCGTCAGGAGCTGGTACGCCTGATTCGCGAAGCAGGGCGCCAGCCTGTCGAACGCGATACGCTCTACCGTCCCGTGATCCGCACAGAGACATCCGTTACCGTGGCGGTCTGACGGCACTCCTACTGCACGATAAGAGTCAGGCTTGCCGATGCCTGGGCAGGCTGCGGAGTTGGTGTATTCGGAGTTCCTGGAGTTCCTGGCGACCCACCACCGCCGCAGGCACTGGCAATGACAAACACACTAGCAACTCCAAGAATCAACAGATGCCTGCGCACCCCACTACGGCACACTTCTAGCAGAATTAGTCCGACGGGAAGAGAGAATGTCCACATTCCCACTATCCACGTGCTGCCGGCAACACTCGATTGTGACGTCATGTTGGTACTGACGACGATCGTCAGAACGTATGTTCCCTTCGGTGTAGTTGGTGAGGACTGCACAGTAAGAGAATTGCTGGCCGCACTGTAGGAACATGTCACCCCGGCAGGAGCATTCAGGCAGGACACGGCGGCCGCGCCACTGAAACCGGCGAGTTGCATTGGAATCGAAGCTGTTTGCCCCGCACCGATTGTCACACCGGCGCTGGCGATAGAGATGGAAGCCTGAGTCGCGGTATCGACAGCAAAGAGCGCTGAACCGGAGGCTCCTCCTCCCGGGCCTGGATTGATAACGGTAATGCGGGCAGTGCCGGCCGTCGCAAGATCAGTAGCGCTGACGCTTGCGGTAAGTTGGCTTGGACTGGCAACGGTTGTCGTTCGGGGAGAATCGTTCCACCTCACAACAGCGCCATTCACGAATCCGCTCCCGTTCAGGGCCAGGGTGAAGCCGCCCGAGTTTTGACGCACGGAAACCGGCGATAGTGCGTGGATGGCGGGAACGGGGTTCACGACATTCAATGTCACTTCCGCCGATGTGCTTGCGAGAAAATCGCTAGCTCCTGCATAGAGAGCAATGATTCGGTGGCTACCAGCCGCTAAGGAGTTTGTTTGCAATGAAGCCTGCCCCGATTGCGACAAATCCACGTTCCCGAGCACTTGATCTCTTGCTTTGAAAGTCACTGTCCCCACGGCGGGCGCGGCACTTGTATTCACTGTGGCGGTAACGACAACGGTGGTTCCAAGCAGCGCGTCGTTCGGAGCAGAAATGGTTGTGACTGTTATTACTTTGCTTATATCGACAACCATCGATTTACTACTAGGGAGGAAATCAGCATGTCCTGAGTAGTATGCCGCAATTTCATGAGAACCGGCGGGCAGCGTAACCGTCGCGATGGCAGTACCTTCTATAAGATTGCTGGTCGCCAGAGTACTACCGTCCGCAGCAAACATTACAGTTCCGATCGGCATTCCATTTTCTGATTCAACTGTGGCGGTCAGCGTAATCGGCGACTGTGCTATACGGTCTGGAGAAATTGTCAGCGTGGTTACCGACGGCTGCGCGTCCGGAACGCTGACTCCCGTTCCCGTAAGCTGCACATGCCTAGGACCCTCGGGCGCATTACTGTAGATCGTGAGTTGGCCTGTGCGAGTGCCGGTTGCTACCGGCAAGAAAGTTACCCGTATCCCACAACCGGTTCTGTAAAGAATGGGGGCTGAGCAAGTGTGCTCGAAAGAAAAATCGCCTGTAATTTGAACATCAGAAATTAGCAAATCGCCAAGGCCGGTATTGCTCACACCGATTACGACTGGAGAGCCGGATGTGCCTACCACCTGTTCGCCAAAATTCCGCGACGGTGGGGCACTTAGAAACGGCGCGACTGCTGTCCCCACGAGAGCAATTCTCAGCCTGGATACAGGCGCGTCGGTTACAATCACCATGCTTCGTTCCGAAATTGACTCAGTCGGCGAAAATGTCACAGCAACCGTGCAGCTACCGCCAGGAGGAATTGCGGTGGTGCAATCGTTAGTCTCAGCGTATTCCGGAGCAGATATCAAAATATCCAGCAGACGCAAGTCTGCCTCTCCGCAATTTGTAATCACCAGGTCACTCGGAGGTGAGGTGGTATTGATTAAAGTCGGGCCAAAACCTAGTTGCTGTCCGGGCGGGAGACATGCCGTACCGGATGGACGAGTCATGTCAATCTTCGTCACGAATGGATGAATGCTTCCGGCCTGGGCGGTCGCTGGTACGGTCGGCTGGAAACTGTCCTCGGTAGTCGGGTAATCCCATGCGTCACTGCTCCCTGCCACTACAAGGTGATTTCCAGCGGCGGCTGCTACATGCAGGCGATGCGTTTTGTAGAGGCCCGTAAGACCATTCAAAAAGCTCGAGAATAAGACATCCGAGAGATCCGGCTTGAACTGTGTGACAAAACCGGCCACGCTGGCAAATGGGAAATTCCCTTGCAGTGGCCACTTTGTGGGGAAATCGGAAGATCGTGTAATGCCGCCGACGAAAACATTCCCAAAATCGTCAAGTGCCATGGACGAGATATCGGTCCCCGCACCCTGAGGTATGGGCGTCCCTGAAAGGAATGTGGCCTTAGAAAGGCTTGTGGCGGTGGGATCCAGGAGCGCTACAAAACCTGTGCATTTGCACAGATCATTGGTTTGGGACATCGTAGTTTGAAATGCTCCTTGCGTCACGGCGAACGTTGGAGAATTGGCTACTCCCGCGATGTAGGCTTCCCCAGATTCTTTAAGCGCTATCGCCCGGACCCAAGCGGTCCCAGGTATGTAAGTCGCATATTCGATTGCAGACGCTGTGGGATTCAGCTTGAGGATGAAGCCGACTAACTCTGAAGAATCCGGATTCCCCGGAAAGGAGCTTGAGAGCACTCCAGTGGTTGTCGGAAGACCTGCATGCGCCCGACCACCAATAAAAACATTGCCTGAAGCATCGACCTGGAGAGCGTACGGCCGAAAGTCTCTGAACGATGGCGATGATGAAGGTATTGGTGGAACAACCGTCGAATACGCAACCGCGCCTGAGTTGCGTAGTTTCGTAACAAACATACTCCAGTTCGGGTAATCGGGAACTGTGGATGATAATGTGCCTGGAGTAATAGGGAAAGCTGGATCTGCGGTCTTGCCGGTAATGTAGGCCGCTCCTGCAGAGTCTACTGTGAGTGCGAGCGCGGTGATTCCCCCCAATACTGAGTCTTGCTGATTCGATGAGTCGGATATCACGCGCCCAATAAGGCTGGAATAGCTGAGTGCTGCCCCGTTCGGGGCAAGCGACAGCACAAAGGCGAATGTGTAGTTAAATTCTTCATACGATGAGAGTGAATTCAGCGTAGGGAAATCACTGGAGTTCGTATTCCCTCCCACAATAGCTTTCCCATCAGCATCCACTTGGATTGCCCATGGCGTTTCGCTTCGATTGCCTCCGATATAGGTCGAATAGACTATTGCCCCTGCAGAATCCAACTTTGTGACATAAACATCGGGATTTATTTCACTGTCGCAGCTTCCACAGGTGGAATCATACGCAGACAAAATCGGGAAATCGGTCGAATGGGTAACCCCGGTCACATAAACATTGCCATTGGAATCAACGGCAACTGCCGTCGAGGTGTCGGTTCTGCTGCCGGCGACGAACGTGGAGTATACAAACACCGGATCAATGACTAACGGCAGCGAGGGGTCGTACTGTCCAATGCGAAAACCCAGCCGTCCACCCTTCAGGGTGTATTCGGCCTCCACCGGAATTCGCCGCTGCTCCGCTTCCTGATAAGCGAATGGCTTTTTTATCACCAGCGAATTGTTGCCATCGCCAAGAATTAAGTCGCCGGCGGCATCAATTCGGGATTGAAAATCTCCGCCAAGCTCCAGCGAAATATCTTTTGCATCCGCTCCAGGACTTACTATGAAGTCGTGTTCGAGTTCTTCTCCGTTTCCGTAGAACACCACGTCAATGCCCGGATACATAGATTCATAACGCACCCGTTCGTACATGGGAACACCGGTAAGCCACTGGGTTTTGTCCGACCCACGCAGGTAATTTGCCTTGCCGGAGAGTCCGCCTTCGGCAATTAATTTTGAGGCCTGGCTCTGCTCCAGGAACCGGAAACGAACCAAACCGGGTTTTCCGCCGGTTCCGCTCATCGCAACATCAAAGCCATCCGAGCGCAAACCGATTCTCATGGCTGTGTCACGCACTAGGTACCGATACTCAGGCCGGGACTGCCCCAGGTTTTTCTCGAAAACTGTGGGCATCCTGCGCATGGACGATTCCGCGTGTGCTGGCCTACTCGCAGCCAACAAGCCTGAACAGATTGACAAGACCACTAAAAGCGCTTTTGCTGGAGACACCCCTGGAACTGGCCGAAGAAATATGGGCATAGGGCCGGAACTTACCTTGGCTCGGTTACAAACCGCAATAGGAAATTTGCAGTAGCCCATTTGGCCATAAATCTAGGCCTTGCTCCCGGAGTTCCATCCTGGGAATGCATTCTGTTCCCCCCTGGAATATCTACGCATCAAAACAACCGGAGATTGAATGCAACGTCACATTCGCCCCTTGCTTCTACTATTACAGGTGTAAAATCCCATCGTTTTCGCAGTGGCGGATTGTTTCGTCTCTCTGAGGCTCCGCATGAATGTACACGTTGCGTACAAGCTCGCCAAAAATTCCGCAATGGAAAAAGAAATCAACCAGCAGGTAGCGAAACTGGAGAAGCGCCTGCAGGTTTTCCGCCCCGACCTGCTGCACCTGCGGGTTGTATTGGAACAGAACAGCGCGCGCGAAGGCTTTGTACTGGCACTCAACCTCAAGCTTCCATCTGCGGATCTTGCCGCCAGTGAGCACGGCCCCACTCATACCGTAGTGGTCAAGGCTGCCTTCGATGACCTGCTGGAGCAGGTAGCGAAGCACAAATCGCAGTTGCGCAACGAATACAAATGGCGAGGCCGCCGGGCTCCGGGAGGCGACCGTTCGCTGGCTGAAGTTCCCTTTGAGCAAACGCTTGCCGCCGTGCATCCTCCCAAGGTTTCAGACACTGACATCCGCACATATGTGAACGTAAACCTCGGTCGCCTGGCGCGATTCGTGCAGCGCGAGATTCGATACCGCGAAACCCTGGGAGAATTGCGGCCCGGGCAGTTGAGCGTTGAGGAAGTGATCGACGAAACGATTGTCGAGGCCCTGGGAGATTCCCTCGAAAAGCCGGAACTGCTGGCTCTCGAGCCGTGGCTTTATCGTATCTCAACGCGTGCCATGGAATCGCTGGCAGGGCGCGGGGAGGATGAAGTTTCTACTGTTTCACTCGACCAGGCGGGGGAACGTCCGTCGCATCACATTTCATCGGAGATGCACCTTGCATACCATGAGCCTGACGACGAATTGATTAACCGCGAGGTGATTTCGGACCCTCGAATCGCTACGCCAGAGGCTCGCGCCGCATCCGCGGAGATGATCGATATGATCGAAGCCGCCCTTCAAAGCGCTTCGCGCGAGGACCGCGAGGCCTTCCTGTTGTTCACTATCGAAGGTTTCACTCTGGAAGAGATTGGCGCTATCTCCGACCGCCCCATCGCGGATGTACGGAATTCCGTCATGCGAGCCCGTGAGCACTTGCAGAAGAATTTGCCGGTGACCGATCCGCTGAAAGACAAGCTGCTCGAGTACAGCAAAATTGCCTGACCCGCATTTGACTCTCGCTGGCCTGGGGGACCTATGATCCTGCACGACACGATTCGCGATCTTGCTACTTTTCATTCTTCCGGAAACTGCGCGATCAGCTTCTACTATCAACCACAGACTCCGCAGGATAAATCCCACCGTAGCGAGGCTATTCAGGCAAAAGACTTGCTGAGGACCGCCATGCGTAATGCCGAAAGAGACGGCGCGAACGGCAACGCCCGCGCGGATTTTGAAAGGATTATGGAAATTGCCGAGCACCTGCACGGCAACCATGCACGCGGCAAAGCAATTTTTGCTTGCGGCAGCCAGAATTTCTGGCGGGAGTTCGACCTGCCACCGCGGCTGGGGGAATCGCGGGTGTTCGTCGGCCGTCGCTTTCACATCCGGCCTCTGGCCTTCCTTGGAGAAACCCTGTCGCGCTTTTGTGCGGTGGTGCTGGACCGCACCCGCGCGCGTTTTTTTGAATTGGAGCTCGACGAAGTTCTGGAGGGCGAACCGATGTCGCACCACCTACCGCGGCGCGGGCGCAGCGACGGCTGGCGCGGCTTCGATGCCGGACATGCCGAGCGTCATGTGGATCATGAGGCCATGCACTTCCTGAAGCAGGTGGCAGATCGTTTGCTCGAGCGCCAGGAGAGCGGCGTTGAGCGATTCCTGATCGGTTGCCGCGAGGAGCTATGGCCGGAGATCGAACCACACCTGCACCCCTACGTCACACAACGCCTTGTCGGGCGTTTCCACCTTGACCCCTCCCTCGTCACGCCAGAAGAAATCCGTGGGATTGCCGACCAGGCTATGTCCAAACATGCCGCAACTCGACGCCGCGAACTGGTGCGCGAGGCCACCGGGCAGGCGAAGCGGGACAGCCGGGGGGCTTTAGGCGTCGGTCGCGTTCTCCTGGCGCTGGAAACGGGCGAAGCCCAGTCGATCCTGCTGGCCAACACGTTTGCATCTCCTGGAGTTCAGTGCGCCAATTGTGGACACCTGGAGGCCGAATCCAAGTCAGAATGTGCTCTATGCAGGCGGCCGGTAACAGAGCTGGAAGACATTTCCGACGCGCTGATCTGGCAGGCCATGCAGCGCGGGGTGGAAGTGGTGGCGGTCAGCGACGAACCGGAACTCTCGGAGTTGACGCACGCAGGAGGTCTCGCTGCCCTGCTACGCTTCCGTGCCGACCAAAATACCGAACAGCGCAAGGCGGGATAACTTTCAGGCGTTCGATGCAGGAGCCGCGGTCTTCGTATCCGCCGAGCGCGTACGATCTTCCTTCACAGCCATCCGCAGCACCTCGCTCAAGTGCAAGGCTTCACGCCCCGTGCCTTGGCGAATCTGTTCGCGGCAGCTGAAACCGTTCGACACCACCAAAGTTTTCTCTGCCGCGTTCCTCACGGCCGGCAGCAGCACTCGTTCTCCCAGGGCCTGCGAGACGCTATAGTTGCTCGCCTCAAATCCAAAGCCTCCAGCCATGCCACAGCAACCAGAGTCGAGACTTTGCAATTCAACTCCCATCTTGCGAAGTAGCGACTCCTCGCTGGTCATCTTCATGATCGCCTTCTGGTGGCAGTGCCCATGCAGCAGAATTTTTGCGGCGAGCTTGGGTGGCTGATATCCGGGAACATGGCGATCCAGAAATTCACTCAGCAAGAATGTCTGAGCGCGCAGGCGCGCAGCGCGTTCATCCTTGGAAAACAGGCTGCGCATCTCATCACGGAACACCGATGCGCAACTCGGTTCGAGCACGATCACGGGAGTACCCGCACGAATCTCCGCGCCCAGGGCATCGAAGATGCGCTCCAGATACTCTTTCGCCTGGTCGATCATTCCGAAGTCATACAGCGGACGCCCACAGCAAAGATGCTTTCTGGAAATTCGGACGTTGAATCCCGCAGCGGTAAGTACTTCCAGCGCAGCCTCGCAGGTTTCCGGATGCAGATAGTTGTTAAAGGTGTCTGCCCACAGCACCACATCCCTGCCTTGTGATCCAGCCGTCGCTGCGTGCTCGCTGCCATCCCGAAGCGTGTTTACTCCGGCATCGAGAGCCCGCTTGCGGAAGGTGAAGTTCGCGAAGCGAGGCATCTGCCTCTGCGACGCCAGATGCAATGTCTTGCGTAACAAACCGCCAAATCCTGGGGCCTGACTGAAGAAGTTCGCAAGCCGAGGTGCATAAGAAGCCAGCCGTGCCCAGCGGTCGATCATTCCGAATGCGTAGGCATGCAGCGGGCGATGTCTTCCCTCGTAGTAATGCGACAGGAACTCCGCCTTATAGGTCGCCATGTCTACGTTGGCGGGGCACTCCGATTTGCACGCTTTGCAGGAGAGACACAGGTCAAGCGAGCGCTTCACTGCCTCGTCCTTCCACCCATCCCGCACAATCTCGCCCTGCAAAAGTTCAAACAGCATGTGCGCCCGACCGCGCGTGCTGTGCTCCTCTTCCAGCGTCACCATGTAGCTCGGACACATGGCTCCGGAATCGTGCTTGCGGCATGCTCCCAAACCGATACAACGCTCGGCTGCCTTGGTAAAGGACCCGTCATCATCGGGGAAGTGAAAATGTGTGGGAAGCGTAAGGGGCTTATAGTCCGCGCCCAGCCGTAGGTTTTCCGTCGGGTGGTACGCGTTGATGACCTTATGCGGGTTCATCTTGTTCAGCGGGTCCCATGCCGCCTTGAACTCGCCGAACGCTTTCATCAATTCCGGACCAAACATCTTCGGGAGCAAGGCGCCGCGTGATTGCCCATCGCCGTGCTCGCCGGAAAGCGAGCCACCATAGCTCACCACCAGGTCCGCTGCCCGTTCTACGAACTCGCCATATTTGCGAATCCCTGCCTCGGTGAGCAGGTCAAAGCTCACCCGCATGTGAATACAACCGTGCCCGAAGTGCCCGTAAAAGGCCGCAGTGTAGCCATAGTCATTCAGGAGCTTGCGAATGTCGCGGAGGTAAGCGCCGAGCTTTTCCGGCGCAACCGCGGCGTCATCCCATCCCTCCCACGTTACCGGAGCACCGGGCGCAAACGCCGCTGCACGCGGGCCGGACTCGCGTATCTGCCACACGGCTTTGGCTTCGTTTTTGTTGTAGAGACGAACGCTGGGGGGATCGGGAACGCTCTTCAGGTATTCGACCAGGCTCTGTGCCTTCTGCTGCGCTTCCTGCGGATCATCAGATCCGAATTCCGCAAGCAGGTAACCTCTTCCCTCGGGCATGAGCTCAAGATTGGGCGCGTTCTTCTTGCGCAGTCCATCGATGATGCTGCCTTCAACACCTTCAAGCCCAATGGGATCAAAGCGCAGAATCTCCGGCGTGTGATCTGCCGCGAGATACGCATCCGGGTATCCGATGCCCACCAGGGTACGGTGCTGCGGGCTCGGAATCAG
>JBFXAV010000035.1:0-10054 GCA_050183935.1 Candidatus Korobacteraceae bacterium
CCAGCACTGCGGTATTGTAGTCGAATTTGACGACAGTAATCCGTGGTTCAACCAAAAGAAGACTGTTGTTGATGAACTTCGCCATCTTGTGAAGGTCGCGTACGTGCAAAATCCATATCCCCGCACATGGACGCAATTGACTGGGGCAGATATTTTGTACACGAAAGCTGCGGAATGGTCTTACGAGCGTGAGTGGAGAATAATTCGACCATTAAAGGACGGTACTGAAGTGAGTCCTGGCAAGTTTTGCTTCGGTGTTCCAGCTAAGGCAATCCGCAGCATAGTCCTTGGATGCCGCACAACTCCAGCTCTGGAAGAAATCGTTAGGACGAGTATCATATGCAACCCGGCGCTCAGCCATGTTAGCTTCCAGCGTGCGACGTTAGTTGGCGGGAAAATCAAACTGATGGCTGCGGCCTGAATTGAAGCACAACTGCGGTTATGTGCGACCTGATTGCAGTGAAGAGTGATGAGGAGGGGGCCGGCGTCATTAGATACTGATCGCTGGTAACTTTTCCACGCTTGGAATCACTGATACCCCTTCCTACCATGACCGAACGCCTCTACTACAAAGACCCGCGGCTCACAGAGTTTGAAGCGCGCGTGCTTGCTTTGCATCCGCGCAACGGGCGTCTTGGCGTGGTGCTCGACCAGACGGCGTTTTATCCCACCAGCGGCGGCCAGTTGTTCGATACCGGATGGATCGAGGTGATCGGCGGCAGCCGCGAGAAACTGTGCGTGAGCGAAATCGCGGAGAGCGAGGATTCCACAATCCTGCATTGGCTGGATACCGCTGCCGCTCCCGCCATTGCCGCCGGAGATGCTGTTCGCGGATTCGTCGACAGCGACCGTCGCCGCGACCACATGCAGCAGCACAGCGGACAGCACGTGCTCTCGGCGGCGTTCCTCAGGGTGCTGAAAATGCCGACAGTCTCCTTTCATATGGGAGACGACTTCTGCACTATCGACCTCGACGCTGCTGCGCTCTCTCCTGAGCAGGCCAGTGCGGCGGAGGCCGAAGCCAATCGAATCGTATGGAGCAACGCTCCGGTAACGATCCGCTTTACTTCGCGGGAAGAGGCGCTTGCTCTGGGCGTGCGCAAGCTGCCCGAAGATGTGGAGCCTGTCCGCCTGATCGATATGGAAGCCGTGGACCTCACCGCCTGCGGTGGAACCCACGTCTCCGCCACCGGCGAGATCGGAGCGATCCTCCTGCGCAAAGTAGAAAAATCGAGGCAGGGAATTCGCGTGGAGTTCGTCTGCGGCCCGCGTGCCTTGCGGGTCGCTGCCCGTGACCGGTAAACTCTGCGCGACACAGCGGAACTGTTCTCCTCTCACGTATGGGAGGTTCCCGAGCAGACACGCAAGCTGCTGGAGGACGCTCGCACTCTGCGAAAGTCCAAAGAACGCCTGGAGGCCGAACTCGCAGACTTCGCCGCTGAGCGCCTGCTTGCGGAGTCGGAGCAAGTTGGCGGAATTCGGCTGATCTGTCTTTACGATAAAGATCGAGACCTGGCAGGCATCAAGCTGCTGGCGCAACGTATTGTGCAGCGGCCACAGGCGGTTGCGTTGCTTGCATCGGGGCTGGCGCAAATCCCGGAATGGTGTTCGCGCAGTCTGCTGGAGGCAGCTTCGATATGGGGTTTCTGATGAAGCAGGCCACTGCTGGGCTGGGCGGAAGAGGCGGAGGCGCCCGCGACATGGCCCAGGGCGGAGCGCCCGCCGGAGCTGACGTGCGAGCTGCCATTGAAGCGATAGCCGCGCTGGTGCGAAAGCAACTGGCCAAGGCCTGACGTTCAGGGGCTGTGCGCCATGCTACAGTGGCGTGATAAGTCTCCTCATGCTTGCCGGAAGCTGTCGCAATGGATCGAGTCCTTGCTATCAATTTGCTGATTAAGCTCGGTGTGGCAGCCGCCGTCGCTGCCGTGCTCGTCCGCTCGGTTACCTTCAAAAAGCTGCTCTTCACCGAAGCAAGCACCTTCTCCCAGCGAGTGCAGTTGGTCCTGTTCATCGGGATTCCCTTTGCGCTTGGTGTCGTCGTGCGGCAAACCACCCCCAACTTTGTCGCTGCCGATCTCAGCTTTGAGGCCTCCGTGCTTCTGGGAGTCATGGCGGGGCCGCTGGCCGGAGTGTTTGCAGGCCTGCTGCTCGCCATTCCTGCAACGTTGCATGGAGAACTGCTGACGCTCCCGTTCAACGTGCTTGCCGGGCTGATGGCGGGAGTCCTGCGGGAGCTGGCAAGCGATCGCGAAGAGATCTGGGGCTTCTCTCCGTTTGTCGATCTCAGCATCTACCGCTGGGTTCGGCGGAACCTGCCGCGTCCCAAAATGGATTGGCAGATTTCATTTTTCGTGGTGATTCTGGTTCTGCGCTTCCTGCAGGGAGCATTGCAGCGCAGCTTTCCGGGGCAGATTTTCGGGCTGACCGGCCCAGGCTGGGGCATGGTTGCCAGCTATGCGACCACGGTCATGGCAGTCGGCACGCCGTTGAAAATCTGGAACAACACCCGCATGGAGCGCAAGCTGGTCGAGCAACAGCGAATGCTGCTGCAGGCGCGCATGGAGGCCCTCCAGAACCAAATCAATCCGCACTTCCTGTTCAATACGCTGAATTCGGTCTCGTCGCTGGTTCGCTTTGATCCGGACATGGCTCGTGACGTCATCGTAAAGCTGGCGAACATCCTTCGGCGACTGTTGCGACAGAGCGATGCCTTTGTTCCGCTGCGGGAGGAGGTTCGCTTTATCGACGACTACCTGGACATCGAAGTGGTCCGCTTCGGCCGCGACAAGTTGCGCGTGGTAAAGGAACTCGACCCGGCCTCGCTGGAAATATTCGTCCCCAGCATGCTCCTGCAGCCGTTGGTGGAGAACTCGCTGAAGCACGGCCTTTCCCCCAAAATTGAGGGTGGAACTATCCATTTGCGCAGCCGGCTCGTAGACGACAACCTGGTTGTGGAAGTGGAAGATGACGGTGTGGGCATGGCTGCGGCCAGCCTGCTGGAGCCTCCCACCGGAATGGGAGGCAGCGGCATCGGAATTGCCAATGTGGCGGAGAGGCTGAAGGTTCTGTATGGTCAGCGCGCTAGCCTGACCATCAGTGGTGGCGCGCACGAAGGCACGTTGGTTTGCCTGCGTCTGCCAACTCTTGATGAAGAATTCCACGCCAGCTTTCAGCAGGCGCGTGCCAGCACTTCCCGGTAGAACTCCTCGTATTGTGGGATCAGGCGCTCGGTGGAAAAGCGCGCCTTTGCGGCTTCCCGTCCCGCTCGGCCGATCTTCTTCAGACAATTTTCGTCCGAGAGCACCTGGATGGCGTAATCCGCCATGGTATCCACATCGCCAACCTCGGCGAGGAATCCAGTCACGCCGTGTTCGATCAGTTCAGGCACGCCACCCACCTGGGTAGCCACCGGAACTACTTCACATGCCATGCCCTCGAGCGCGGCGAGTCCGAACGATTCGAGCTGGCTGGGCATCAGCAGCACGTCCGCGGTGGCAAGTTTCTCGTTGACCTTGTCTTGCTTCCCCAGGAACAGGATGCGGTCGTGCAGGCCCTTTTCCTTAGCAAGCCACTCCGCGCTGGAACGTTCCGGACCGTCGCCGATCAGCATCAGGCGCGCGGGCAGCCGCTTCTGCACGCGGTCGAAAATCTCAATGGCATCGAGCACACGTTTGACCGGGCGGAAGTTAGAAAGATGCACCAGCAGGCGCTCGCCATCTGGGGCAAACTCGCGGCGGCGCTCTTTCCACTCCGGGTCGCGCCGGTAGAGATCGCAGTTTACGAAGTTGTGAATGACCCGGATGCCATTGGTCACACCGAACTCCTGTAGCGTGCGCTCGCGCAGGTATTCGGAGATTGCGGTCACTCCGCTGCTCTGCTCAATCGAAAACCGCGTAATCGGCAGATACGAGCGGTCAAGGCCGACCAGCGTAATGTCGGTTCCGTGCAGCGTGGTGACAAAGGGCAGAGGGCGGCGGCGGCCGGAGGCGGCAATCATCTGGTGCGCAAGGTAGGCGCTGACCGAATGGGGTATAGCGTAGTGGACGTGCAGAAGGTCGAGGTCATAGATTTCCGCGACTTCTGCCATGCGGGAAGCCAGGGCGAGATCATACGGCGGATAGTCGAACAAGGGATAGTGGGAGACCTCCACTTCGTGATAGCAGATGTTTGGCTGCGGGCCTTGCAGGCGAAAAGGCTGTGAATACGTGATGAAGTGAACTTCGTGTCCACGCTGCGCGAGTTCAATACCCAGCTCGGTTGCGACTACTCCACTGCCGCCATACGTGGGATAGCAGGTGATGCCGATTTTCATTGGGGCTCCGGTTCCTGTTTCCGGCCAGCGCGTTTGCCGATTCGCAAGCACTGCCTTAAGGGACGCCAGTCCTCTGTTCAGATTCCTGCCTAGTATTGCAGATTCAGAAAGATTGCGGCGGAAGGGTGGAGCGCAGAACCAGAATGGGGACCGCGTAGGTGGTGGTGCAGGGAACTACTTCACGCAGACTTGCTGGTTTCAACCCTCGCCGGAGCCTCGTCGAGGTAGGTCTTGATCTTTTCCAGCAGGCCGGGGAAGAGCTGCTCCTTAGGCAAACACGCCCGCACGTCTTCGCCGCCATCAATGGGACCATAACCAGTGACGATGATCACCGGAATCTGCGGGTCTTTATCGTGAATGCGGCGCGCCAGTTCGAGGCCGTTCATCCCTTCCATGCGAAAGTCGGTAACAAGGATGTCGAAGCGCTGCTGCTCGAACTTCTCCAGGGCCTCGTTCGCGCTGTAAGCACACACCGCGCGGTACCCTTGCATTTCCAGGATTTCACAACTGAGGCGGGCGAGAACTTCGTGGTCGTCTACGAAAAGAATAGCTTTCATAGTTGGCGTCCTGAAAGGCGTTCGAGACTCGGACAAGAAAGGAACCCGTACCGGTGTTTGTGCTTCTTTCCTTGGTTTCCAAGGAGCCTGGAAAAGATGCCCGTGCTGAGAATAAAAGTTGAGCTGCGGTGCAAGCCCTGCCCGGTGAAGCGCCACGGAGCCGCATTTGGCAGCCTTGTAAAACCGGGCAGCCACCTACTGCAAACGATAAAAACGAAACAACGGATGCTCGATCGGCAGCACCTCAAACCGCGTAAAGCCGGCTTCACGGGCGTAACGTTCCAGGGTGGAGATGCGCATCACCGTACCAGTGCCGGTTGAAGGGGTATCCGCCAGCCCGACCGGAAGGCAGTGCAGCACACTGCACCCGTACATGAAGGCTTCAATCAATCCTGCATCGGGATCGAAGTTCTCTGCTACCCGCTCGTCCATGATGAACACCATGCCACCGGACTTCAGCAGGCCGCGCATGGCGCGCAGCGCACCCACAGGATTCGACATGTCGTGGACGCACTCAAGCGCCGTTACCAGGTCATACTGGCCGGCCAATTCCGGGCTGGCAGCATCCTGCACGCGGAACTTCACGCGCTCCGAGAGGCCGGCCTTGGCGGCATTCTCTCGCGCCAGCGCGATGGAAGGTTCGTCGAGGTCAAGGCCATCGACCAGTACATTGGGGAACGCCTGCGCCATCCCAATCGAGGACCAGCCACCACCGCAGCCGAAGTCAGCAATGCGGGCGGGAGGCTGGGACTCCAGGCGCTGGCGCAGGTCGGCAATCGAGGCTAGCCACTCCGGCCCAAGCTGCTTCAGGAAGGCGGTGCGATTCATGCGCGCCTGGCCATCGACCATCTCTTTGCCATATTCAGCGTAAGGGACGCCTTCGCCGGTACGGTAGGCGCGCAGCAGCGACGGCAAGGGAGCCATAAGTCCGGCCATGAGCTGCCCAACCGGGGCCATGTAGTTCACGCTCTCGGAGTCGGCAAGAACCTCGGCGTGTCCCGCGGGCAGAGAATAGCGCCGCGATTCGGCGGGCGCGGAGGCATCTTCCACCGCGAGAATGCCCGACACAGCCTGGTGCTCCAGCCACTCGCGGACGTAACGCTCCGCGGTGCCGGTGCGGGCGGCCAGTTCAGCAGCGGTGAACGGCCCACCCCGAGCCATAGCCTCGTAAAGCCCAAGCTGGTCGCCAAGATAAAGGCCGAGAACTTCCATGGCGCTGGTGGCCGAACGGAGTATGCGTTCGACCAGCGCGTCACGCCGCTGTTCGACTTGAGCAGGAGAGGCTATGGCGGAAGGAGGCATGGGCGTTCTCCAAACTGCGAATGCTGCGGGCCGGTGATGATCCGCTGCTATGGAATTGTGCCAATGATAGTAAGCACGCGCAAGGGCGCGCGTAGATTCGCCCGCAGCGGAATGCTTCTTCGCAGGTCAGCGCATTTTCGCTTGTTCTTGCTGTCGGAGTACCCGGTTTTCGTCGAAAACGTGGAGCGGACATCCCCACTCAAGCCCAAAAGCAGGGCTCGAATGGGGCACCAGTCCGAATTTCTTGTGAGCATCACTCTTGGGATCTCTAAAGTCCCTAAGGCCATCTCTGTAAGCACCTCGGGGAATATGGAGCCCGTGAGTGATTGGCTTGCCTCTCTGAAAGTTTACGAGGATATGAGTCGGGCTCGCACTGGCGAGCGCTATCAGGCGGCGCGGTCGAACCTCTGCAGAAATTGATGGAGATACGGCGCGGTCCGACTGCCGGTTGCTTGCGAGACCGCTTCCGGAGTACCTTGCACAACGATACGGCCACCGCGTTCGCCGGCGCCGGGGCCGATTTCGATCACCCAATCGCTTGCGGCAACCACGCGCATGTCGTGCTCGACGACGATGACGGTATTTCCGGCCTCAACCAGGCGGTCGAGTTGGGCGACGAGGCGTTCGACGTCGGATGGATGCAAACCGGTTGTGGGCTCGTCGAGAACGTAAAGTGTGTTGCCGCGCTGGCCACGTTGCAACTCGGTGGCGAGTTTGATGCGCTGCGCTTCGCCGCCGGAGAGTTCGGTGGCCGGCTGACCCAGGCGCAGATAGCCGAGCCCAACTTCGCGTAACACGTGGAGGGCCCGGCGCGTCGTAACGTCTTCAGCGAAGAATTGATACGCGTCGTCCACCGTCATGGCGAGGACTTCCGCGATGTTCTTGCCGCGATAACGGATTTCCAGCGTCTTCGCGTTGTAACGGGAGCCGTGACATACAGGGCACGGTGAGTACACACTCGGCAGGAACAGAAGTTCCACCATGACGAAGCCTTCGCCCTTACAGTTGTCGCAGCGTCCGCCGGCTACGTTGAAAGAGAAACGGCCCGCGCCATAGCGGCGAGCTTTCGCGTCCTTGGTCGAGGCAAACAGAGTGCGGACGTTGTCGAACAGCCCTGTGTACGTGGCGAGGTTGGAGCGGGGAGTTCGTCCGATGGCTTTCTGGTCCACGACGACGAGGTTCTTCACGAATTCCATCCCTGCCGTAATTCTGCCGCCCGATTTCTCGCGCCCCTCGCGCTGCAGAGCATCGGGTTCATCCACATCTTCTTCGAGGACGTGACCGAGGCGCTCCGCCACGAGTTCCACGAGGACCTGGCTCACAAGGCTGGACTTGCCCGAACCGGAGACGCCCGTGACGGACGTTAGAACGCCAACAGGAAGTTCGACATCGAGATTATGAAGATTGTTGCGTCCGACCCCGGTAAGTTTGAGGTGGCCGATCGGCGTGCGGAGCTTTCGCACGGGTAGCGCGGGCGGATCGAACAAGTAGACCCGGGTTTGCGAGGCCTTGGCGTCCTTCAATCCTTCGGGAGGGCCGCTGTAGAGGATCTCGCCGCCGTGCTGCCCCGCTGCCGGACCGACATCCACGATCCAATCGGCGCGACGCACCACGTCAAGATCATGTTCCACGACGAAGAGCGAGTTACCGGAGGCTTTGAGGCGATCGAGAGCGCGCAGTAACGCCTCGGTATCGGCGGGATGTAGTCCGGCGGAGGGCTCATCGAGCACGTACACCACGCCAAACAAATTCGAGCGAACCTGCGTCGCCAGGCGCAGCCGTTGCAACTCTCCGGGCGAAAGTGTCGGCGTGCTGCGCTCCAGGGTGAGATAGCCGAGTCCAAGATCCAGGAGCACGCTAAGGCGTCCGCAGAGGTCGTGCGCAATCCGGCGAATGACCTCCGCCTTCTCCGGATGGTCTTTCGCGAGCTTCGCGTTGGCGTCGGTCACATATGGGTGCATGATCTCGCCAAGACGTTCGAGGGTCTGGCGAGAGAGGTCAGCGATATCGAGTCCGGCAAACTTCACCGACAGCGATTCGCGACGGAGGCGTTTCCCCCTGCATACCGGGCACTCGGCGCCGCGCATGTACTGCGCCGCGCGCTTCTTCATCATGGCACTTTCAGTGGTTGCAAAGGTATGCAGCACGTGACGGCGGGCGCTGGTGAAGGTGCCCATGTAGCTTGGCTCTTCTTTTCGCTTCAACGCCCGTTTCACCTCCGTGCGAGTGAAGCCGGCATAGACCGGCACCACCGGCTGCTCGTCCGTAAAGAGGATCCAGTCGCGATCTTTTTTCGGCAGATCGCGCCACGGACGGTCCACGTCGTACCCGAGTGTCGTTAGAATGTCGCGCTGATTCTGGCCTGCCCACGCCGTGGGCCACGCGGCAATCGCGCGCTCGCGAATGGTGAGCGACGGGTCGGGAACCATGGAGTCTTCGGTGACCTCGTAGACGCGACCGAGACCATGGCACTCGGGGCATGCGCCTTCGGGCGTATTCGGCGAAAACGATTCCGCATAGAGCAGCGGCTGGTTCCGCGGATACTCCCCGGCACGCGAGTACAGCATACGCAGCAGGTTTGAAAGTGTCGTGACGCTGCCCACGGAGGAGCGCGTGGTCGGAGAGCCGCGCTGCTGTTGCATGGCGACGGCCGGAGGGAGCCCGTCGATGGCATCGACTTCCGGCACGCTCATCTGGTGAAACAAGCGGCGCGCGTACGGAGAAACCGATTCCAGGTATCGCCGCTGCGCTTCTGCGTACAGCGTGCCGAACGCGAGCGAAGATTTTCCCGAGCCAGAGACGCCGGTGAAGACCACCAGGGCGTCGCGTGGGATCTCGACGTCTACGTTTTTGAGGTTGTGTTCGCGAGCCCCCTGTACGTGGACAAAGCCGATTTTTGGGGGTTGCTTCGGGTTTGGTCTTTGAGATGACATTGCGCGCTGGCCAGCATAGGTAGATGCGGCCCTGCCCGGTCGTGCAAACCGGTGCTTGGGTAATGGCAACCCTGACCTAGACACGTGAGCCTGGTCCGTACGATTCAACTTGGCCCAAGGCGCCAGGCCTAGGGTACTCAGCCTTGCCAGAAGGCAGTGCTTTGACGACGCGCCACGACAGGCGAACTCGGTGCAGGACAAGCAGTGAAGTTGCAGCTGCTGACGATGGTCGTGAATGTCGCGCAGCTCATCATTGCCAAAATTCTACAGTGCTAATTGACGAAAAATCCTCTTCTCAACACTAGCACCAATTCTTTGGTTTAGCCGAAACAGGAAGGAGGTGTGTACGGGCTCACATCCCACATACATACTCCCCATTGCGGTTTGACCATTATTTCCACGCTCGCGTATACTCCCTTCTGAGCGTGATCTGAGGCGGACTTGCTCCTGTCGGGGCGCCGGACCAGACGGCAGACGGCTGGTGAGGTCCGAGCAGGGGCGGTTAGCTCAGTTGGTTAGAGCGTCTGCCTTACAAGCAGAAGGTCGCAGGTTCGAGTCCTGCACTGCCCACCATTGTGCTGCACTTCATGCTCCGCCGCGTGCCTGGCTTCCTGGCTGCGGTTTTCAAGGTTGGGGACGTAGTTCAGTTGGTTAGAACGCTGCCCTGTCACGGCAGAGGCCGCGGGTTCGAGTCCCGTCGTCCCCGCCATACACCTCACTAAGGGTATGGCTCCCAGCCAAGAAATCTTCTCCTTATATCTGGGCCATTCTCCATTTCGCCTGCATGGCGACCCGCGTCCTATTACGCAGATACCTGGCGTTTCCACGTAGCTGCTTCGCTACCACAGAGTGACTTTCACTTTGTCAATCCACTGCCGCGCATCGATGCCGGTTTTGTTTAGGTCGATTTGCCACTGGACGCCAAAGGAATCCGCCCAGTCACGCGGTCC